>CAJBPC010000492.1 GCA_903957405.1 uncultured bacterium
CGCAAAGATAAAGGCTTTGGCGCAAGTTCTCCGGGGTGCGTCATGAAGCGATGTCTGACCCGATAGGGGCATTCCTGACATGAATGCTGAAAAGAACCTGAACGATCGTCAATGGTATGGCATGACATGTCGGAAGCAGGGGAAACCCGCACATTGCGAACGGTTCGTGCACGCGGGCTCGATCTCCCGTTCCGATGCGCTTGAAAAGCAACGAAAGGGCTGTGTGATCCGGGATAGACGGGTGGTGAAATAACGATACGCCCGTGATGTACTTTTTATTTAATTTTGCAAAAAAGTCTACATGAACCTCCATGAATACCAAGCGAAGGAATTACTGAAAAAATACAATGTCCCGGTACAGGAAGGATTCGCCTGCAGCACCGTGCATGAGGCGGAAGAGGCATATCGGCAGATCAAGAACCAATTCGGGAGCAGTTTTGCAGTCGTGAAGGCGCAGATCCATGCAGGCGGCAGGGGCAAGGGTACGGTCAAGGAGACCGGCATCAATGGCGTGAAAGTGGGTAAGAACCTCGAAGATATCTCAGAGTTCGCAAAGAAGATCCTGGGGGGTACGCTGGTCACCCTGCAGACAGGTCCGGCAGGCAAGGTCGTGAACAAGATATTGGTGGCACAGGACATGTATTATGATGGACCATCAGAACGCAAGGAGTTCTACCTCTCCATATTGCTCGACCGTGCCAAGGGGCAGAACGTCATCATGTACAGCACCGAAGGGGGCATGAACATCGAAGATGTGGCGCACGACACTCCCGAAAAAATATTCCACGAGCGTGTCCACCCATCCGGTGGCCTCCTCCCCTTCCAGGCCCGGAAGATCGCCTTCAACCTCGGCCTGAGCGGGGAAGCTTTCAAGAACATGGTGAAATTCGTGACGAATCTCTACAATGCATATGTCGGTCTGGATTGTGCCATGCTGGAGATCAACCCGCTGTTCAAAGCCGCCGACAACAAAGTGGTGGCAGTGGACTGCAAGATGAATCTGGATGACAACGCACTCACCCGCCACCAAGACTTGAGTTCCCTGCGCGACATCAGCGAGGAGGACCCCACGGAAGTGGAAGCCGGACAGTTCAACCTGAACTTCGTGAAACTCGACGGAAATGTGGGCTGCATGGTGAATGGTGCGGGACTGGCCATGGCTACGATGGACATGATCAAACTCAGCGGCGGAGAACCCGCAAACTTCCTTGATGTGGGAGGTTCGGCCAACGCACAGACCGTGGAGGCAGGCTTCAAGATCATCATGAAGGACCCCAATGTGAAAGCGATCCTCATCAACATCTTCGGCGGCATCGTGCGCTGCGACAGGGTGGCATCAGGCGTGATAGAGGCATACAAGAATCTTGGGAACATCAACATACCCATCATCGTGAGGCTGCAAGGCACCAATGCGGTCGAAGCGAAGAAGCTGATCGATGAAAGCGGACTGAAGGTACAGAGTGCCATCCTGCTCAGCGAGGCGGCAGACCTGGTGAAGAAGGCCGTGGCCTGAGGAAAGCGCTCCGAAAGCGAAAAGCCGAAAGCGAGCCGGGTTACACCGCACTTGCTTTCGGCATTTTCATGTAGGCCCAACTCCAACCTGAATGGGAAGATGGACATCTGATCCATCAGCAACCCGTGCGGCCCAACGGCTGACAGGCTCATTCCGCCCGCAAGGATGCGGGAATTCGGAGGCCGCCAACCCGAAAGCATCCGTCATCATAACGTCAACGCACATGCGAAGATATCAGGCAGGCTGCCTTTTGACTCCGAGTATCCTGGACAGAAGAGCCGCAGTGGCGCTTAGTTGTTCTTGAAGGTAAGACCTGTGGTCACCCACTGTCCGGTGCGACCTCAGCCGCCCCGACACAAACTGATCCCATCCCATCATCGGATTCCGGGCATGGATCTTTGCACTCACAATGAGGTCGACATCCCCTCCGAATTTCGCCGGGTGGAACTGCTCTCTGCGCAGGAAGGTACGCGCACTCATGATGTCTGAGCGTCTGGTACGAGAGCGCCGGCCGTGGTCGATCCTGCTGCGGACATATCGCTGGTGCATTCCGATGAAAAGCGCATGCAGCACGGGATTATCATCTGAGATGCTGAAGCCATCGTTGTTTTTCTTGTACCGATAGGGATTGAACCTAGGGGACGGAATGAAATGCTGTTTCCAGCCTTCCCGTATGTAATGTGCAAAGGGGTCTTCAGCCGTGTCAGATGCCGAGAGGTACGTTTTCCGATACCATTCCGGATCGAATAATCCATACGCAATGGCGAGGCGTTCCGCCTGTTTGCGGCTTTCCGGTGTCCGGTGGAACAATTTCCTGAAGCCCGGAATCTTCAAAGCCCGAAGGAAGAGCTGGAAGCTCCATTCATTCGACGCAGGGGTTTCTGTGAATCGGTCGTAGTACTGCAGCAGTCCGTGTGGTGTTGCATCACGATCCCCGGTCGTGAGTGGTGCCGCGGTATCCATCATGATGACCCGAACTTTTGCACCTGTCATCCTTTCCATTTCGCAAGCCGTCGCATACGCATCGATGCCGCCGATACAGTCACCCATAAGGATGTATGGCCCTTCCGGTTGCCTTGCGAGGATCATCCGTGCGTATTTGGCCGCCAGTTCCCCGACAGGCATCCGAGGGAAAAGGGATTGCATCCCTGCGGGATCGGGCATGATGAGCAGCTTGAAGTCCTCTCCCACATGCTCTCCGATGCGGTGGTACTTGGTGAATTCTTCCGGACTTCCGGCGCCCCCGACCATGACGTATACCGGCCAGCCGTTGAGCGGATCCCATGCGGGTATCGGCAGGAGCACTGATTGCATACCGTCTCCGGCTATGCTTGCTTTTTTTTGTTCTTCAATTAGAATTGCCATGGCACGAAGGGTTAAATGTGTGTAAATGCGTGATATATCGCTTGTGATGCCCCATCGTTCGTTGATGAGCAACATGAGGCGGATGAGTTGCAGAGAATTGCCCCCCAAAGAGAAGAAGTTGTCATTCGTACCGATGACGCCTGTGCCCAGCAATGCGGCCCATATCGTCGCCAGATCACGCTCCGTCGGGGTTTTCGGAAGTCGGATCCCTGTGCTGGTCAATTCTTTTTCTTGGTGCAGGATTTTTTCTTCGTCGATCTTCTCGAGGGCATTCCGGTCGACCTTCCCATTATGGGTCAGCGGCATCCGACAGATGCGGTGGAATCGTACCGGAAGCATGTAGACGGGCAGCGATTGAGAGAGCCTGTCGCGCATGGCGATGTCATCGATTTCCCGGTCACCTTCCGTTACGACGAAGGCCACCAGCATCGACTCCATCCCGGAGCGTCTGCGCGGTATCACTTCAGCTTGCAGTACTGCTGGCAAGCGCTCCATGGCGGCATTGACTTCGCCGAGTTCGATGCGATAACCC
>CAJBPC010000493.1 GCA_903957405.1 uncultured bacterium
CCGTTCGACTGCGATGGAGTAAGGCTTGACCCGGTCAGACTGCGTTGAATATGTTAGGTAAAATCTTGAAATGATGACCAGAACAGTTTTTTTCATCATAGCACTCATGGTGGTGGCTGTCATGCTCGGGTCGACCCTTCACAGAGAAGTCGCCCCAAAACAACGTTTGTCAGCATATGGCTTCTTTTCCGGTCGCATCAGCGATCAGTTGCCTGCTACAGGCACTCAGCCGTATCGTCTTAACACGCCTTTGTTTTCTGACAACGCCCTGAAGCTTCGATTCATAAACCTTCCACAGGGAGGGATCGTCAACTATAATGATAGCATCGTATTTGACTTTCCGGTTGGCACCACACTGATCAAGACCTTTTATTTTCCAACAGATTTCAGGGATATGGGCAAGGGGCGGAAACTCATGGAAACAAGGTTGTTGATCCGGGAGGAGAGTGGATGGAAGGCTTTACCATATATATGGGACGAAGCCCAAACAGATGCCGTGTTGGATGTCGCAGGTGAAACGCGTTTAGTTGGCTATACCGACCAAGAAGGCCGAAAGCAAGAGCACCAGTACTTCGTCCCTAACCTGAATCAGTGCAAGGGGTGTCACAACAAATCGGAAAAAATGACGCCCATCGGTCCCTCTGCCCGTCAACTCAGCGGTCCGCTTGAGGCAGGTGGCAAGGGTGTGAGCCAATTGGCCGAATGGGCTGCCAGGGGCTCGTTGCACGGACTGCCTGATAGCCGGGATCTCCCAGCGTCTGTGGTGTGGAACGAACCCGCTTCGGGTACTTTGGACCAACGGGCAAGGCTTTGGCTCGACATCAACTGCGCCCATTGTCACCAACCACAGGGCCCGGCCAGTACCACAGGATTGTATCTCGACATTTCAGAAAAAGATTCTTTGAGATTAGGGATAGACAAAACACCAGTTGCTGCAGGAAGGGGGGCTGGCAACCTGAAGTTTGATATCCGGCCAGGAGATCCTGCTCAATCGATACTCGTCCATCGAATGGCTTCCGTAGACCCTGGCGTCATGATGCCCGAACTTGGCCGGACACAGGCTGACCCCGAAGCTGTGGCCCTTATCCGTGCATGGATTCGTGACATGCATTCAGACGACTGATTTAAAGCTGATTTATGAACATTCCAGCGCATAAAGTGTTTTTCTTAATATGTACTCCGGCCTGACGATCAACAGGGAAGCCGTTCAACCCTTGATGCAACAGCGTGTGCTGTGGGCCAGTGGCATTGCTTTGCTCATCCATATGGTTGGACTTGTTGGAATGATTTGGATCGATAGATCATGGTTCTCCAATCTGACACCGGTCAATCTCATCCTCATGCTGGCTTTGTTAATGTGGACGCAGCCAGTTAAAAATCTTTCTTTTTATATCTTTTTTGTCATTGCCTTCTTTTCCGGCATGTTGTCGGAGATCATTGGTGTGCATACCGGACTATTATTCGGGGACTATTCCTATGGCAAGGTTCTCGGTTTCGGCATCTACGATGTTCCGATGATGATCGGTGTCAATTGGTTCATGGTCGTTTTTACTTCCGCGGCAACTGTCCTGCATATCCTCACATATCTGAAATCCCGATTTAAACAAGACGTTGATGGCATATCACCTCTTTGGGCCGATTTCATTTTGATATCCGGAGGAGCCGTGCTTGCTACATTCTTCGACTGGGTCATGGAGCCCGTCGCCGTAAAACTTGGCTTTTGGAACTGGTCGGGAGATGGAGACATACCCTTCCTGAATTATATCTGTTGGTTTCTTTTAAGTATGATCCTCCTACTTTTGGCAAGGCTGTTGGGTGTCCGATTCCGCAATCCGTTTGCCTTGTATCTGTTTCTCATACAGTTGATGTTCTTCATTGCTTTGAGGGCATTGATCTGATCCTTCCTTCTTCCTGCATCGGTCATCTCTTTCTACGATTTTTCTAGGCTAGTAAGGCATTTGTCGTCCATGGCCAATTCCATACAGGGGCAAGTCCCGCTGCATGCGTCAAAGTCATAAAGGCTTTGAACCCACGTCTTTGCAGGGTAACATTCATTTTTAACATTATATTAATTTGTATTATATATAAAATGTTGATTGTCAATTTAATTGTTTTTAACTCTTACAATTACATGATATATATCAGTTTCTTTTTTGACTGTCATCATTCTGCAGATTAGCCTCGCCCTCTACTTTTGGCGGCAAAGTTCAATACATGAGTGTGATCATTGTTTTAATAGCTGCAAGCATCCTGATCGCGGGAGGATTTCTGGTGGCATTTCTTTGGTCGGTCAGAAATGGCCAATACGATGACGATTACACCCCTTCTGTGCGTATGCTTTTCGACGACATACCGGCAAGGGCAATAAAAGATAAGTCACCTGAAAACAATCAAACCATCAAGTAATGCAAGTTGAGAAATTCAGTTACGACAACAGGATCGTCCGCGATTTCGCGTATGCCACCATGATTTGGGGAGTTGTGGGAATGTTGGTTGGCGTTTGGGTTGCCCTGTTGCTGGTGTTTCCGGAATGGAATATCAGTGGCATACCCGTAGGAAAGGAGACCCTCGGATTGAGCTTCGGACGTTTAAGGCCCTTGCATACCAATGCCGTGATTTTCGCTTTCGTAGGCAATGGGATTTTCATGGGTGTGTATTATTCTCTGCAGCGACTTTTGAAGACGCGCATGGCCAGTGATATGTTGGGCAAGATTCATTTCTGGGGATGGCAATTGATCATTGTGGCTGCGGCCATCACGTTACCGTTAGGGATGACAACCGGCAAGGAATACGCAGAACTTGAACTCCCGATAGACATCGCCATTGCACTGATATGGGTGGTTTTTGGTGTCAATATGTTTTGGACCATACTTGTTCGCCGTGAGCGTCATTTGTATGTGGCCATTTGGTTTTACATCGCCACATTCGTTACGGTGGCGGTGCTGCATATCGTGAACTCCATTGAGTTTCCGGCCTCACTTTTCAAGAGTTATCCAATATATGCCGGTGTGCAGGACGCATTGGTGCAATGGTGGTATGGGCACAACGCAGTGGCTTTCTTTCTAACCACTCCGTATCTCGGGATGATGTATTACTTCATGCCGAAAGCGGCCAATCGTCCTGTCTTTTCTTACCGGCTTTCAATCATTCATTTTTGGGCGTTGATTTTTCTATATATATGGGCTGGTCCGCACCACCTGTTATACACGGCGCTTCCAAACTGGGCACAGTCACTTGGCGTGGTTTTCAGCTTCACCCTGATATTCCCGAGCTGGGGTGGCATGATCAATGGACTGCTCACCCTGAGGGGTGCATGGGACAAAGTCCGGGAGGATGTGATCCTAAAGTTCATGGTCGTTGCCGTAACAGCATATGGCATGTCTACTTTTGAGGGTCCGATGCTTTCTCTCAAGAATGTGAATGCGATCAGCCACTTCACAGACTGGACGATTGCCCACGTGCATGTGGGCGGTTTAGGTTGGAATGGCATGTTGACATTCGGCGTGTTGTACTGGTTATTTCCAAGGATATTCCGCACAGAACTGCATTCAAAAAAGCTCGCAAATGTCCATTTTTGGATCGCTACGCTGGGAATACTTTTTTATGCCATTCCCTTGTATTGGGCAGGATTCAAGCAGAGTCTCATGTGGAAGGAATTCACTGATTCCGGCCAGTTGAAGTATCAATTCCTTGAGACGGTGACGCAGTTGAAAGGGTTTTACGCCATGCGTGCATTCGGTGGCACATTGTTCCTTGTTGGTTCGATACTCGGGGTGTACAACCTCTTCAAGACTGCTGGTAAGGGATCATTGCTGGCGAACGAGGAATCTTCAGCTCCTTCTCTGGAAAAAGCATACGTTAGTCACGGTCCCGAACACTGGCATCGCTGGATTGAGCGGAAGCCGGTTCAGTTTTTGGTTCTCACCCTGGTGGTCGTACTGATCGGTGGCATTGTGGAGATCATTCCGACTTTCCTCATCAAATCGAATGTACCCACCATCACAAGTGTGAAGCCATACACACCTCTTGAACTGCAGGGACGGGATATCTACATCAGAGAAGGCTGTTTTACCTGTCACTCACAGATGATACGACCATTCAGGTCTGAGACTGCCCGTTACGGAGAGTATTCAAAGGCTGGCGAATTCATTTATGACCATCCTTTTCAATGGGGTTCAAAGCGTACCGGGCCAGATCTCGCACGTGAGGGGGTGGGAAACAACCGTAAGTCAGACTCATGGCACTACAATCACTTCGACTATCCGCAAGCGTTATCTGCCGGATCCATCATGCCGGGTTATTCCTTTATGCTGGAACAGGAACTTGACACGGCCAGCACTCCTGCAAAGATCAGGACGATGCAACGACTTGGCGTACCTTATCCGAAGGGATACGATCTGCTGGCGAATAAGGACCTGATGGATCAGGCGGGCAGGATCAAAGAAAGTCTTGCCAAGGATGGTATCAAAACCCCTGCAAACAAAGAGATCATCGCCATCATCGCATACATGCAAAGGCTCGGAACAGATATCACTAAAGAACAAACTTCACAAAATCCATAATATGTCGAAGATCATCAAACAATACGCAGATCAGGTCAACGGCATCGAGGTATATCCGATCGTATCCCTATTGATCTTCACCATCTTCTTTGTCGGCATGCTCCTGTACGTGAGGCAGATTAGCAAAGAGAGTGTGCATGAATTATCAAATATGCCATTGGACGTGCAGGAAGAAAATAAGACTCAAAATGCGTAAACATCATTTTATGTCCTTCATCAACAAATACTATATCATGAAAAAAGCAGCGACATCCATGTTGTTGGTGCTACCTGCGTTGTCTACCCTGGCAAAGGGAGGTGGAGTCGCCCCGGCTGCAAAAGCAGCGACAAACTGGCTGGAGATGCTGATGATATTCGTGGCAATCATACTCCTCCTGGTCATTTGGGGATTGGGCCAGGCGCTTTTGGCATTCAGCCGGCAGCTGATGCAGAAGAGAAAATCTCCCAGGGCGTTGTCATCAGCTATTCTGTTGATCTGTCTGATGAGTATTTCCGATATAGCGCGCGCGCAAGTGGCTGATGCCGCATCGGGAGCATTGACATCCCCTAATTATGGAGGTCTTACGCAATTGGAATTTTATCTGTTATCCACGGTTATCGCCTTGGAAGTCGTTGTGATATTTTTTCTGGCATTCATGGCTAGAAGGACTTACCGCGAATTGACCGGAGCGTCTGAAAAGTCACTTGCCGCCTCAGGAATCAAGATCCCAAAACTGGCGGATTGGTGGAAAAAAATGGATGAGAAAATATTCACCAAGGCTGTGCCTGTTGAGCAGGAAGCAGATATCATGCTTGATCATGACTATGATGGCATCCGCGAATTGGACAACGCACTGCCACCTTGGTGGAAATGGGGTTTTTATATCACGATCGTAGTGGCTGTGATTTATTTTTTCAATTACCAGGTCCTCGGTACAGGTAAGAGTCAGGAGCAGGAATATGCCGCAGAGATGGCAGAAGGTAAGTTACAGGAAGAGCAATACAAGGCCCGCACGAATGATCTTGTGGATGAAAATAATGTGACGATGTCTGACGCCGATGGCATAGCGGCCGGCAAAGCCTTATACATACAGAGTTGTGTGGCCTGCCATGCTGCTGACGGGGGTGGTGGGATCGGACCGAACCTCACAGATGTGAACTGGATACATGGCGGAAGTATGAATGATATCTACAAGACCATCAAACTTGGGTATCCAGAAAAAGGCATGCAGTCATGGCAGACCGTTTACAACCCTGTGCAGATGAAGCATTTGTCATCTTTTGTCCATTCACTCAAAGGCATTAAGCCGGCCAATCCGAAAGAGCCACAGGGTGTACCCTATGTGGAGCCGGAATCTGCCCCATCGACATCTGCAAATGTCAAGACCGCAACTGTTGCCAACTGAGATAAACAACCTACATGTTTAAAAGGGATAGTGACGAAGCAAAGGAAAAGAAATCCCGGATGGATCAAACCTTCCGGGATTCCGTGGCGACAATAGATGAGAAAGGCAGCAGGAACTATATTCTTCCCAAAAAGCCAAAGGGTGCGCTTTACCAAAAAAGAACGATAGCAAGCATTGTCTATCTGATCATTTTTTTTACCCTGCCATTCATCAAAATGAAGGGTGAACCGGTTTTCATGATCAATATCCTCAAACGGAAGTTCATACTTTTCGGACAGATCTTCGGGCCCGAGGATTTCTTCATCTTTATGCTCGGGATGTTGACTTTCATTGTCTTCATCATACTCTTCACTGTGGTCTTTGGCCGGGTGTTTTGCGGATGGGCTTGCCCTCAGACGATTTTCATGGAGATGGTTTTTCGAAAGATAGAATACTGGATTGATGGTGACCACAACAGGCAGCGGCAGCTCAGGGAGATGCCATGGAATGCATATAAGCTGAAAAAAAGAGCGGTCAAGATCACTGTTTTCTGGTTGCTTTCATTTGTGATTGCCAACTTCTTCATGGCTTATCTGATCAGTATGGATGAGGTCAAGCGGTACATAATCGAAGGCATCCCGAGCCATTTCGGAACCTTCATGGCGCTGACTGTTTTTGCGTCGATATTCTTCTTTGTCTTCTATTGGTTCAGGGAACAGGTATGCATTGTTGTCTGTCCCTACGGCCGACTTCAGGGCGTATTGCTTGACAAGGATTCCATAGTGGTGGCATATGACTACGTTCGTGGTGAGCCAAGGGGAAAGATCAAGAAGACAACGCAGTCCAGTGAGTTGGGAGACTGCATCGACTGTGCCGCCTGTGTTCGGGTATGCCCCACCGGGATCGACATTCGCAATGGTACACAATTGGAGTGTGTGAACTGCACTGCCTGCATTGATGCCTGTGATGAGATCATGACACATGTCGACAGGCCGACAGGCCTTATCCGGTTTGCTTCAGAAAACAATGTCGTAAAAGGGGAGAGACCGAAGCTGAACAACAGGATCATCGCCTATTCCCTTGTATTGGTTGCGCTGGTTGGAGCACTTGTTTTCATGTTGGCAAGCCGCGACGACGTGGAAGTCACCATCCTGCGTACTTCAGGATCCGTCTACCAGACCATGCCGGACGGGCGCATTGCGAACATCTATAACGCCCGAATGGCCAACAAGACGAGAGAAGACATACCCATCGTGCTCGAATTGGAGGGCATCAAGGGCGAGATCGAGGTGGTGGGAAATGACATCGTTGTCGAGAAAGAGGGATACAAGAACGCTACTTTCATTTTGAGGGTTTCCCAAGATGATATAAAGCAAAGAAGGACACCCATCAGGATACATGTGTATGAAAAGCAAATAAAGATCAAAAGCATTGCTGTAACTTTCATAGGACCGATAAAATAAATATAAATATGAATTTCAATTGGGGATATAAGATCCTTTTCGTTTATATACTTTTCGTAGCGGGCATCATGTTCCTTGTATTTCAGTCGAGTAAACAAAAAATCGATCTTGTGACCGAAGACTACTATGAGCAGGAGATCAAATACCAGGAACGCATTGAACAGATGAAAAGGGCCAATGCGCTGTCAGAGAAGGTTCGTGTCAATATAGGCGAAGGAACCATAGATATTTTTTTCCCCTCGGAATTCGACGGTTTGAAAGTGACCGGCAATGCCACGCTCTATTATCCGGCGAATGAAGACATGGATCTGCATGCACTGGTCAAGACAGATGATGCCAAGTTCAGCATGTCTATTCCAGGGAAGCATCCGGGTGCGCATATCCTAAAACTCAACTGGGAGTCAGGTGGGGTGACTTATTATTCAGAACTGCAGTTGTTTCTGCCATAATCTCATTTACTGAATCATGATGTTGCAGTTGTTGATACCGGCTTTTTTGATGGGTTTTGCAGGCAGCCTTCATTGCGTAGGCATGTGCGGGCCCCTTGCAATGGCACTGCCCTTGCAGGGCAGGTCGACCATTGGGAAAATCTCCGGTGCCATGGCTTACAACACAGGTCGCGTCACGACATATGCTTTGTTCGGAATGGTTTTTGGTTTGCTGGGACGGAGTTTTGCATGGTTCGGGTGGCAGCAACGTATCTCTATTGGTTTAGGCGTCGTGATCATTTTTTTTCTCCTTATGCCAAGGGTGCTTCCTAACATGAGCATGCATCCGGCAATCCAAAAATATATGGCTGGTTTGAGGAAAGCCATCGCAACATACCTTTTCAAGGGAGATCCTGCATCCATGTACGCCACCGGATTGCTGAACGGACTCCTGCCTTGCGGTCTCGTTTATATGGCGCTGGCGGGGGCTTTAGTGACAGGGGATGTGTTCAACGGCATGTTGTTCATGACGGTGTTCGGTCTTGGTACCATTCCGGCCATGCTATCAGTCACATTGGCGGGTGGTTGGCTCAAGCAACCCGTCAGGGTTAAAATCCGGCAGGTGTATCCGGTCATTCTGCTCGCAATGGCCACACTTCTCATCCTCCGGGGTATGGGCCTCGGAATTCCTTTTGTGAGTCCCAAACTCAATGTGAGCGAATCGGTAGACATGGATTGCCATCCAAACTGACAAGTGTCAGCATTCTTTATGACTGAAATTATAATTGTTAAAGGGCTGACAGGATAGTTTTGCATTTGTATATAATTTCTTAGGTCTGATGAAGTCATAGATCGGAGGGGTGTTTTTATCGTTTTGACATGATAAGACATCGGTATTGCATCCAGATCATAAGGAAGCCATGAAAAAGCACATGACCATACCGGTAGAGGGCACAAGGATGGGTCATTTGGTAACAAGTACCCTTTTCAAGCAACGAAAAATGTGACAGTGAAGCTACCGAAGAAAATATTAGAGCAGTTTCATCATGAGAATATGACATGGCTGAGGTCCATCGACTTCTTCAGGCAGGAGAACAGCCATTTGAAAACCAGGCTTGCAGAGGTGGTGGACAGTACGTCTGACAAGGAATTTTTAGCTCAGGCCGAGCATTTTCAGAACCAGTTCATCATTAAGGATGAATTTCTTGATGAGTTGCGTCATGATGTCAACGAGCAGGAAAGGAGCGTCATTGAAAAAAATAAGGGAAGAGACTTGTATATTGATGAATTTTTCAAAACACGGCAACAGCATTTGCGTGGTCAGATGGAATATCTTGAGAAGGAATTCACCAGCCTGCGGAATGAGTTCAACCATTATCTGGCACTCACCTTATAGCCTGTTATATGATAAAAAAACCTGCATGGCTTATGCAGGTTTTTTTTATGTGAAGACTTTTCTGTTTCAGTTCAGCATTAACGACAATTTTTTCTCATGAAGGATTATGATATTTCCGTCTCGAATATCAATCAGCTTTTCGCTCCGGAAATCGCTGAGGGTTCGAATCAGGGATTCGGTAGCGGTACCTGCAATGTTAGCAAGGTCTTCGCGTGAGATGTGAATGGAGAACTGCTCAGATCCTGGCTTTTGATATTTTTTTTGCAGCGTGAGCAATGCGTCCGCCACACGTTTGCGCAGCGAGTTGTACGCCAATCCGAGGAGTTGTTCTTCTTTTTCTGAAAGGTTGCTGGCCAGCATGCGGATGAATCGCTTGGCGACATCGGGATTTTCGTTGATGAGCGATTCGAAGTCTTCCCTCGGGATGATGGCTACTTCAGAGTCTTCCATCGCTTCTGCGGTTTCTTTGTAAATGGAATTCTCCAGCAGCGATATGTAGCCGAAGAAGTCACCCACACTGTATAGCCCGACGGTGAGTTCCTTTCCATCGTCATTCGATTTGAATGTCTTTACCTTGCCCTTCTGCACGAAGTAGAGGCGCAAGGGGTGATTGCCTTCGGAGAAGATAAGTTGTTTCTTTTTGTAGTGATTGATGTTCCTTCCTTCCGAGAGGGATTTCAGGGCATCTTCGCGACCTGAGTCCTTCATGAATTCCTGTATACCCATTATGTCAGGCGCATATTCCTTCTTGAGCATTTCCACTTTCCGAAGTCTTCGTTCGATGGAGTTCAGGATTTCTATGTCCGTGAAAGGTTTTGTGATATAATCATCCGCCCCCATTTCCATGCCCTTCCTGAAATCGGTTCGTTCGGCTTTGGCGGTAAGGAAAATGAAAGGCACATACCTCAGTTGCTCGTTTTTGTTGATCAGGTGCAGTACCCCATAGCCGTCAAGTACCGGCATCATGATATCGCAGATGATCAGATCGGGTCTTTCCTGCAAGGCTTTTTCCACTCCGACTTTTCCGTTTTCTGCGGTGATGACTTTGTAGTTTGCAAGTTCGAGGATCTCTGCAATATTCTCCCTTACTTCGAAATTGTCTTCAATCAACAGGATGGTCTTCATATGTCGAATTTAATTGTGAAAGTGGTGCCTTTTTCCAGTTCGCTTTCCACTATCATGTGGCCGTTCATGAGTTCAATGTATTTGGATACAATGTGGAGTCCGAGTCCGGTTCCCTGGATATTTGTCGCGTTTTTGCCCCGGAAGAAACGCTCGAAGAGATGTTTTTTATCATCATCAGAAATGCCTATGCCATTGTCACTGATGGAAATTAGTATTTGTTTCGGACTTACCTGGGTTTCCACATCGATAAGGCCATTTTCAGGCGAGAATTTGATGGCATTGGATACGAGGTTGATGATCACATTGCGAAGCAGTGAGAGGTCGAGGTGGACCATCTGGTTGCCATGGTGACGAAACCGGATTTTCTGCCCCAGACGAATGATCGTCTGCATCTCATTGCAAACCAAATGAACCTGTTCTTTCAAATTAAAATCAGCGAAGTTGGCCTGGATCTTTCCTTCCTCGAGCCGACCGATCGATAGGAACTCATTCAGGATATCCGTCAGGTTGCTCACTGCAGATCGGATCCGCTGGATATGTTTGTCGCGTTTGTTCTGTTCTTCTGAAAGGGTATATTTCGCTACCAGTGATGCTGATGACAAGATCGTACTCAGAGGCGTCCTGAACTCATGAGAAGCCATGGAAACAAACCTTGTTTTAAGGTCGCTGAGTTCTTTTTCCTTGCTAAGGGCTTTCTCGAGCTCGTCGCGTGATTTTTCCAGGATCTCTAGGGTTTCCTGCAGTTGCCGGGTCCGTTGCTCCACTTTGGCCTCCAACTCCTCGTTGAGTTTTTCGATTTCATCATTCGCTTTCGCCATTTCCTCCTGCTGCTTCATGATTGCCATCTCGATCTCTCTGCGTTTGGTGATATCGATGATGTATGCAATCACGAAATGTCCCTCGATCGTCTTGTAATGACCCAAACTGATTTCAACGGGAAATTCACTGCCATCACTTTTTCGGGCATATAAGTCGAAACCTTGTCCCATATTCCGGCTTGACGGCTGTGCATGGAAGCGTTCTCTATGCGACAGATGTTTTTCCCGAAAGCGGGATGGTATCAGATCCTCTACTTTCATGCCCGGAATATCGCTCTGCGCATATCCGAATGTTTGGATGGCCATCTTATTGGCAAGTACGACTTCTCCCTTCTCATTGGATACAATAATCGCCATGCTGGAATACTGGAAAAGGGCTTCAAATCGCTGCTTCTCACGGAGTAAACTTGCATCGATAAAGTTCAGTCTATCGAATCTTACCTTCATCTGGTCGGGGTGGAAGACGCTTTGGCTGAACGGCTCTGCCTTCCCGATGATCTGATACTCGTGATCTCCGAGTTCTTTCAGCTGACCCGGTGTAGGTTGCCAGACAATGCCATGATACATCAGCTGGCTATCATTTTCGCCTGAGATGAATTCACCCCGAAAGAATATGCGTCTCCCTTCCGTTTTAGCACTGAGGACGAATATCCGATTCCGGAAGGATAAAATCTTTTCGAACGATAGATCTCGTTTATGGCGAGGAAGTATGATTTCGAAGCAATCTTTGAAATCTATGCCATCGGGCATGATTTCGGGCATGGACTTACCTTTCTCAATGATTTTCAAAGATCTGTCCAGTACAAAATATATCAGATGGATCCGTTCTATTTCCATTATTCCAGGGTCTGTTTCATGCATGATTGGTGTTTTTCAAAAGTCCCCCCGTCGGTGGTAAAAGGCAGATTTCCAAGATGAAATTATGACTTTCAGGAAACTTAAGGAATTGTGTCTTGTGGATACGAGGGAAAATATCAATAAGCCGGAATGATGTAGCAATATTTATATGACAACCATATTTCTAATTGCTCAAGAGATCCATGTCGTTTCGAGTCTATTTATGTATCAAGTCCCATCCGCCTGGCAGTGATCGTTGACACCAAGGTTACGAAAATAACGATGCTGATGGAGCTTGCGGGCATTAGTATCGCCGCGATCAGAGGAGAAAGCCGTCCTTGAGTGGCAAAGCTCAGTCCAATGATATTATAAAGGATGGATATGATGAAACTGACAGTGACAATTTTTTTACCTGCCCTTGCAAAACGCAGGAGTCGGCTGAATTTTCCGATTCGGTCACCTTGCAATATCGCATCGCTCGCAGGCGAGAAGAGGTTTGTATTGTCAGACACGGCAACCCCTGCGTCACTTTGCTGCAATGCACCTGCGTCATTGAGCCCGTCACCGAGCATGAGTACATGATTGCCTTCTTGTTGAAGATGTTCGATGTATTCAAGTTTCTGTTGGGGATCCTGCCTGAAAAGCATGGGTGTCTTGTGTCCGAAGATGTTTTCCAGATTGGATTTCTCAAGGTCATTATCGCCGCTTATCAGGTGAGTGCCGTATCCATCCGAATGAAGTTCTACCGCCATCTTTTCGATGCCCGGCCTGAAGTCATTGCTGATGGTGAAATGGCCTGTCAGTCGCCCGTTCATGGATACATGAATTTGTGTGCCGGTTGCCGGTGCTATGATATTTCCGTCATCTTTGGATCGTAAAAAGGGCAAAGAGCCCACGCGTAAAAAGGTATCATTTATTCTCCCTTCCACACCCATGCCCGCCACTTCACGAAAGTCACTCACCTTCAGTGAAGGGATATCTTCGCTCCGTTGCAGGCTCTCTGTGATCATCTTGCTGAGCGGATGTGATGATTGTTTAGAAATGGAACGGATGAGATTGCGTTCTTTGTCATCGAGCCGGTCACCTTCGTACTGAACGAGTGCGGGTGCATTATGGGTAATGGTGCCCGTCTTGTCGAACACGATGGTGTTGATCTTGCCCAGGGTTTCAATAACGGAAGCGTTTTTCAGGTACATCTTGTTCCTGCCGAAGATGCGTACCATGTTGCCATAGGTGAATGTCGCAGACAGCAGCAACGAGCAAGGGCATGCCACAATTAGGATGCTGGTGACCACCGGCCACATTCTCTGGCTGTCATGGAGTTGCCAATAAGCTGCCGAAATGATTGCGATCGAAAAGAGCACGTAGGTGAAATATCGACTCCAGGGATGAATGAAAGATTTCACCTTATTCTTTCCATGCATGAAGACCTCGTTGTTCCAAAGCTGCGTGATATAACTTCCGGTAGCTGGTGTGACCACTTCAAGTTCGATGGCAGATCCCATTTGGCGTCCTCCCGCATAGATGAGTTCGCCTTTTTTTTTCGTTACGGGAGCATGTTCTCCTGACACGAAGCTGTAGTTGATATTGCCCGACTCACTTTTAAGGATGGCATCCGCAGGAATCATCTCCTCGTTGCGTACGAGGATCCTGTCACCTTGACTGAGGCTGCTAACGGGAAGGTTTTTTTCTTCACCGTCCCGGATCACTGAAACGCCCAAAGGGAAGTAAGATTTATAGTCACGATCGAATGAGAAAGCGTCGTAGGTCATATGCTGAAACCAACGCCCGACAAGCATGAAAAAAACGATCCCGGACAACGAATCGAGATATCCCGGACCGGAATGCGTCAGAATCTCATATACGCTGCGGCCGAAAGCCACGGATATTGCCAGTGCAATGGGTGCGTCGATATTCAGCCATTTTTGTCGTAATCCTTTCCATGCCGATACGAAGAATTCTGAAGCACTAAAGAATATGACCGGGAGTGACAGGGCAAGGTTCAGATAGTCGAACAAGTTCCGCAATCCTTCAGCGCCGATATCTCCTCCGGAGAAATACTCTGGGAAACTCAGCATCATGATGTT
This sequence comes from uncultured bacterium, assembly GCA_903957405.1. Taxonomy (GTDB): domain Bacteria; phylum Bacteroidota; class Bacteroidia; order Chitinophagales; family Chitinophagaceae; genus Pollutibacter. Next base: position 14,081 of record CAJBPC010000493.1, read on the forward strand.
TCCGAAGCAGAAACCAGCCACGCCTATGCGGTAAATATATTTCCGGTCCTGTGTTGCGGGCTTCTTTTTTTCCGCGTCCTGCAAGCTGATATATGGTTCATAACCGATGAAGGCCAGCGATTCGACGAGCTTTTTCAGGGATGTCTTAGCATCCTCAAAGATGATCACAACTTCTTTTCTTTGGAAGTTCGCTTGTGAAGAAATCACCCCATCATGCATGCGGTGCAGATTCTCAAGCAGCCAAATACAACTTGCGCAGTGCATGGTCGGCAGAAAAAAAACTACGTGTGTCTGTTCGCCATCCGTGAAGCGGATGAGTTTTGTTATCACGGAGTCATCATCGAGATAGTCGAATCGCCCGTTTGTGAACTTACCTTTCGCCTTCATGCCGGGGTTCTTGTCAAGGTCGTAGTAGGTGCACATGCCATTCTCGTCGAGGAGAAGGAATACCTGTTTGCAACCCTCACAACAAAAATACCTGTCATGGTCTGAGATGGAACTATCGCATGACTCACCACAGTGGAAGCAAATCTCCACTGTATCGGTCGATATCTTTTTATTCAGGGTCGCCTCCATGGTGTATCAATAGTTGGATGCCCTGTTTTGCAGGAAATAAGATGTTACATACTCAAACATCTCCCCACCATTAAATAAGCGGTAATCCGGGATATGATCGA
>CAJBPC010000494.1 GCA_903957405.1 uncultured bacterium
ACCAGATGTCTTTCTTGACCCTTTCTTCCATCTTGTTGCCGGTCAGATCGCCCCTGAATCCATTCGTCTGTGCCCATCCTGTTATGCCGGGTTTCAGAAAATGACGGACCATGTACTTGTTGATGATCATGCGGTATTCCTCCGTGTGCCGAAGCATATGCGGCCTCGGGCCCACCAGGCTCATCTCTCCTTTCAGGACATTGAGGAACTGGGGCAGCTCGTCAAGGCTGCTGCGGCGAAGGAAAGCCCCGAGCCGCGTAAGCCTGGGATCGCCCACCACCGCCTCTTTGACATGCGCCAGGTCATTCACCCGCATGGAACGGAATTTATAACAGTCAAACACCTTCCCATCGCGACCGGAACGCTGCTGCATGAAGAACACCGGCCCCCTTGATGTGATCTTGACGAAAAAAGCGATCAGCGGAATCAGCCACCAGAGTACGGTCATGCCGATGAGTAGGGTAAATGAAATATCGAAGAGTCGCTTGACGATCCTGTTCTCTACCTTCTCCAACTTCTCATCCCTGAACCGTATCATGAGCAGGTCGTTCTCCATCGACATGTTCACATCCCTGGAGAAGATCATCTTGAAGTCGGGAAGAAATTTGACCCGGATGCATTCCTGCTCCGCCCGGTTGATAAGCTCACGGAAGTCCTCGCCGGATTCCGGCATCACCGTGGAGAAGATCTCCTTGACATCGTGCTTCACGCAATAATCGATGCACTCGCGTTTCATCCCAAGGATCGGCAGCCTGCCGGTCTTGTCGTTCACGTCATTGAAGACCCCTACGAAATGATATCCTGAATCGGGGCGCGCCAGATAGCTGGCAGCCTTGTAAGACACTTCCCCGTTGCCGATGATCACTGCCCGGCGCTTGTCGTATTTGAACATCGAAAATCTACGATACAGGAAAAGAAAAACATACCTGCTCAAGAGGACGGAAGCTGTCATGCAACCATAATGAATGAGTGTGAAAAGCCGGGATATATCCTGCCGGTTGAACAGGAAGATCACCATGATCATCAACAGGAAATGCGAGAGCAGGAGTTGAAGTGTGGATTTTGAAATATTTACGAAGGTCACCGGCTTGTACCGATCCTTCGAAAGAACCAATGTCAGCCAAAGGAGGTTGCACAGGAGCACATACTGTGCGAATGTGTCGTTGGGCACGTACACATCACCCATCACGATGAGGTGACGGGCGCCGAAGGCGGATGTATTGATCAGTAAAAGATCCGACAGGAACATGATATTCCTGGAGATCTTCCTGAATCGAAGGATCATGGGGTATGGGATTTACATGTGATATAACTGATTGCCATAGTTCGTTATTGTGTAATGGTTCTTTCATGCCCTCTTCCCTGCCAGCTTCCGGATGCTCCTGCGTCCCTGCTGCATACCCGCTGGAGACAGTACTGTGACGGTTTGATTGTCAGCATCAAAGAGGCCGGATTCCAACAGATATTTCGAAATCACTTTCGACCGGTCAAGGTTCTGCTGGACATAAGCGAGGGCGTTTGACTGAAGGCTTTTGCCCTGCTCCGGCTCGCGGTGCAGCAGGGTGATCGCGTCA
>CAJBPC010000495.1 GCA_903957405.1 uncultured bacterium
AAAATTGGTTAAATACCTAATTTATAAACCTTTAAAACCAAAACCACATCAGTTTTTCTCAATTTTCGAATAAAAAAGGGGATCGTCCGAATGCTCCTGTCTTGCATGCAAAAACAACCATCACCCATTTGATATAAGTAAAAAACATAATTCGTTTTACGCTTCCGTATGCTCACCCATCTGACAAAATGCAGTTCGTGAAAAAACCCGGTTTACTGTAGGCTTGTGCTCGATCCATTTGGTCATTTTTCAGGCAGTGCTGAAAATTGTCCGGAGTGCAAGCAGATATTTATGTTTCACAGATGCCAAAGATCAGGACCTGATCCCGACCGGATGCTGACAACCATCTCATCCCGAGATGACTTCCGTCAGAACAATCCGCACAGGTCTCCCATAATTTCGTCACAAAGAATTCGTATGGAATACAGGTTCAGGGATGATGTGAGGATTCCCGTCGGAGATGTGGTATTGGAGGGCAGCCTTGTAATCCCCTTGGAGGCTCAAGCCATCATAGTGTTTTCGCATGGCAGTGGCAGCAGCCGTTTTAGTCCGCGCATTACAAAGGTGGCGTCCATGCTGCAAAAGCAGCATTTCGGGGTGTTATTGTTCGACCTGTTGACCGCCGTCGAAGACCGGCACTATGAAAACCGTTTCGATATCGAACGCCTGACCGATCGATTGGAGATCGTCACCAGATGGCTTGAAGCGCAAGACGTTGCCAAGGGCTGCAGCATCGCGTTTTTCGGTGCCAGCACCGGTGCGGCATCCGCACTCCGGACAGCCGCCAGGGTTCCAGAAGTCGCTGCGGTGGTTTGTCGAGGGGGCAGGGTTGATCTGGCCATGGAGCAACTACCCGATGTCCATTGTCCCGTCTTGCTCATTGTCGGCAGCAGGGATGAGGAAGTCCTTGAATGGAACAGGACAGCCCTGAAAGCCCTGCATAACCCCAAAAAACTCGCCATCATCGAAGGAGCCACGCACCTTTTCGAAGAACCCGGCTGCATGGAACAGGTAAGCCATGTCGCGGCAGACTGGTTCGGCAGCCATATCCCACCGATTCATACCTACTGACCATGTTCAAAGACAGGACCGATGCCGGCATCGCGCTGGCGCTGAAACTGAAAAAATACAAAGGAAAGGATGGGGTGATTTTGGCCATTCCGAGGGGAGGTGTTCCCGTCGCCGCCGTACTCGCGCGGGAACTGGGAATGCCGATGGAAGTGCTGCTGAGTAAGAAGATAGGACATCCGTTGAATCCGGAATACGCGATCGGTGCGGTGAGTTTGGAAGACAGGGTGATTTCACCGCATCCGGATGTGGATGAGGAATACATAGAAAAGGAGACGGTGCGCATTCGAAAAAAACTCGCAGAGCATTACCACAGGTTCATGGGTGACAAACAGCCCATTCCGCTCCATGACAAGATCGTCATCATAGTGGATGACGGCATTGCAACCGGCAATACGCTTCTGAGCACCTTGCCCATGATCCGCAAGCAAAGACCGAAGAAGATCATCATCGCCGTGCCGGTATCCCCTAGTGGAGCGGTGCTCCGGTTGAGCAGATCGGTGAATGAAATGGTCGTGGCGCTGATTCCCGATGCGTTCTATGGCGTCGGCGGGTTCTATGAAGACTTCCGCCAGGTGAGTGATGAAGAAGTGGTGGGATACATGACCGGTCAATAACACGATTGCCATCGAAATCAACATACAAACTCCTGCTTCGACAATTCAGCAATCCGCTCATGCTGCTGTTACTGTCAGCGGTTGTGATATCCGCCCTGTTGGGTGAATCCTCCGACAGCCTCATCATATTCATGATCCTTATGATGACAGGCATGCTTGGCTTTTGGCAGGAGCACAAGGCGGGGAAAGCGATGGAAAAACTGCGGAACATGATCGCAGCGAAACATTCCGTAGTGCGCGATGGACAGGAGTTGATTCTCGGATCAGAAGATCTTCTCCCCGACGACATGCTCATGCTGGATGCGGGAGACATGATACCGGCCGATTGCGTCATACTTGAAAGCAACGAGCTGCACGTGGATGAAAGTTCACTCACAGGCGAGAGTTTTCCGGTGGAAAAAACGCCACCCGCCATGATGCATGAGGACCCCTCATCCATCGGACCGCATTCGCTTTGGCAGGGTACAAGCGTCATCAGCGGCACAGCGAACGCAAGGGTGATACTAACAGGTAGGGATACACGATACGGGAAAATCACCGGTGCACTGGAGCAGACGATCGAGACAAGCTATGAAAGGGGCATGCGGAAATTCGGACTCTTCCTATTAAGGATCACGCTGTGGCTTTCCGTCGTCATTCTCGTTTCGAACCTGTACTTCGGCAAACCGCTCTTCTCGTCCCTGCTGTTCTCCCTGGCACTCGCGGTGGGAATGGCGCCAGAACTGCTTCCCGCCGTGATGACGTTTTCGATGTCTGCCGGAGCCAACCGGATGCTGCGCAAGAAAGTGATCGTGAAGAGGCTAGCATCCATGTTCAACCTTGGTGAAGTAAATGTGCTCTGCACAGACAAGACGGGTACACTGACACAGGGTATTTCCAAAGTGCGCGACATCGTGGATATCGAAGGCAACGGCGACAGGCTTTTGCAACACTATGCATTCCTGAACGCCAGCCTCCAGAAAGGCTTCACCAATCCCCTTGATCAGGCGATCGCATCGCTTGACCTATCCGTCGAAGGATGGGAAAAAGTGAACGAAGTGCCGTATGATTTCATCCGAAAAAGGCTGAGCGTTTCCGTTGAAAAGAATGGCCGAAAGCTCCTCATCATGAAAGGGGCGTTCCCCAATGTGCTGGAGACCTGCGGGTATTCGGGAAGATCCGCGGGACAAACTCAGGTGATGGATGAAACCATGCGGATGGCGCTTCACGACCGTTTCCGCAGTTATGGAAAGGAAGGCTACAGGGTCCTGGGATTGGCTGTCAAAACCTTGACTGATGGAAGAATCCGCCATGATGACGAAAAGGAGATGGTCTTCCTCGGATTCATCCTGATAGAGGACCCGCTGAAGGAAAGCACTGTCTCATCCCTTGTCGACCTGGAATCCATGGGCGTGACTGTGAAGATCATCACCGGGGACAACCGCCATGCCGCCGCACACGTGGCCGACAAGATCGGACTCATGGGTACGAGCATCCTAACGGGAGAGGATATCCGAAAAATGAGCCCTGAAGCCCTGGTCGCAAAAGTCAGGTCAACCGACATATATGCGGAGATAGAGCCACAGCAGAAGGAATTGCTGGTGAAGGCCATGCAAAAGTCCGGGTACACAGTGGCATACCTGGGCGATGGCATCAACGACGTTGCAGCCATCCATGCGGCCGACACTGGGATCTCCACCAACAATGCCGTGGACGTCGCGAAGGATGCGGCCGACTTCGTCCTGCTCGACAAGGACCTCTCGGTGCTATCGGACGGCATTAAAGAAGGAAGAAGGTCTTTCGCCAATTCCATGAAGTATGTTTTCATCAGCACGGGCGCCACATTCGGCAATATGTTCAGCATCGCGGGAGCTTCGCTGTTCCTCCCCTTCCTGCCGATGCTTCCAAAACAGATACTCCTCAACAACCTTGTCAGCGACCTTCCCTTTTTGACGATCTCCACCGACCAAGTGGAAAAAGAACAACTGCAAAAGCCCGGACAATGGGACATGGATCAGATCCGTCGGTTCATGGTCGTATTCGGCATCCACAGTTCCGTTTTTGATGCCATCACCTTTTTCATGCTGTACCGGATCTTCAGCCTTTCGGCGAGCGAATTCCAGACGGGATGGTTCATCGAATCGACCTTGACGGAATTGATGATCCTGCTGGTCATCAGAACGCGCAAACCCTTCTTTAAAAGCCATCCGGGGAAATGGCTTTTGATATCGGTCGCGATCGCATGCACGGTCACCATCCTGCTTCCCATGACACCCCTTTCAGACGCATTGGGCCTCTCCACATTGCCGCCGGCGCTGGCCGCTTCCATCGCCGGCATATTGGTCGTGTACATGTTCTCGGCGGACCTGTTGAAGATGTATTTTTTCAGGATACATGAGAAAAAAACGGTCTCCGATAGTCAGACGAAAGCAGGCTTTTGACCGCCTGAAATCAAAACGAAGGGAAGGAAGGCCATTCCTCTGGATTTATCTTTATCTTGGACCTCCTTCAACGTATGATCATCATGAGGAAAATCATCTTATCCCTTGCCACGAACATCCTGCTGGTTGGAATCGCGGCCGCACAAACCGCTACAACACTGCTGACAGTCGCAAAACCGGAGTCCGCCGCCGTCTCATCCGAGAGACTCAAAAGGCTCGATGCCTTCATACAGAAACATGTAGACGAGGGGCAGCTGAATGGTTCTTCCATGATCATCATCCGTGACGGAAAGATCGTCTACCACAAGGCCTTCGGCCACATGGATGCGGAAAAGAAAACCGCCATGCGTACAGACCAGCTGTTCCGCATCGCATCCATGACCAAGCCGATCGTAAGCGTTGCGGCGATGATGCTTTGTGAAGAAGGGAAATTCGCATTGGATGATCCCATTTCAAATTACATCCCGGAATTCGGCAAGGCACAGGTTTTAGCCACGTACAATGCGACAGACACGAGCTACACCACCACTCCCGCGAAATCCAACATCACCATCCGGCATCTGCTGTCGCACACTTCAGGCATCGGCTATGCCCAGATAGGATCACCGGAGGCAAGAGCGATCTATTACAAGCACGGCATCAACGGAGGCATTGGCACGCCCTACTCGACGCTGAAATTGATGATACCGAAGCTTGCGAAACTCCCCCTCTTCCATGAACCCGGGGAGAAATACCTGTACGGACTGAACACGGATGTGCTCGGATATCTGGTGGAAGTCGTCAGCGGTATGCCGCTTGACCGGTTCATGCAGGAACGCATCTTCGCCCCGCTGGGTATGAAGGATACCCATTTCTTCCTTCCCTCAGAAAAACAGCCACGACTCGTGCCTTTATATCGCCAGGACAACAACGGAGTGCTCAGGCTGCAGGATTCCGTCATCAGCCTTAATGGAGATTTCCATAGGGATTTCCCAAAGACAAAGGGAGGCACTTATTTCTCCGGAGGGGCAGGCCTCACCTCCACCGCCATGGACTATGCCGTATTCTGCCAGATGATGCTCAACGGAGGCACATACAACGGAACGCGGATCCTGTCGCCACACAGCATCCGCATGATGACACAAAACCAGATCGGGAACATATCCATGGGCGGCAATCCCGATGCGCCGAACAGGTTCGGACTGGGCTTTGGCGTCTACACCGAAAAAAGCGAAGCCACATATCCCGTACATGCGGGTAGCTACGACTGGGGCGGTATGTTCGCCACAAACTTCTGGATCGATCCGGAAGCCCGCCTGGCCTGTGTTTTCATGCGCAACATATGGCCGCTCCGAAATCCGGAGATCGGCAACCGCCTCAAAATGCTGGTGTATCAGGCCTTGAACGACTGACAGGCAAGCAGGGCGACGGAAACCACCTGCCTACATCACGGTCATGCACAACCGAAAAATATCGTTTATGCATCCCATTCACCCTTGCGTCACCACCCATTTCGTACTTAAATTTCCGTTTCGCCATGCATCCCCACCTGCAGCAGTTGATCGATTGTCTGGATCTCGAGGAAAAGGAGACGTCAGACCGATATCGGCTCGACCGGCAGCATTCGCTCAGGCAACTGAAAGCGGAAGGCCTGGCGCTCCATCCCGTCGTTGTCACGAAAAAATCCTTCGGTTACCTCGACTATCCGGAGATTTCTTTTCGGTTACCCTTTCCCGTTGAGTCCTCGAGGTTCCGTGACGGCGCCGCCATCGAATTCTTCATCACCGGCGAGGAACCGGTAAAGGGCATGTTGCTCGAACTGGATGGGAACAAAGGCTCGTTCAGGCTATTCGCACCGGACTTCCCCGACTGGTCGGAGGATGACGGGGCCGGCATCAAGCTTGCACCCGACACCCGCACCACCGATATCCTCAAGCGATCGCTTCGGTCGCTCGAAAAAGACAGGGATAACGAAAGACTGTTCCTTCAGCTGCATAAGGAAGAACCCGTCCCGATGCCCGAGACCATTGGCACTTCGGTTATCCATTACCATAATGATCAGCTCAACGACAGCCAGCGGTCGGCCGTCAGGGCGATGGTCGAGAACCGGCGCCTCGCGATCATCCATGGTCCGCCCGGCACCGGCAAGACGACCACACTTGTGGAGGGGATCCGGCAATTGACCGGGGATGGAAGGAAAGTGATGGTTACCGCCCCGAGCAATGCCGCCGTTGACCATATCGCAAAAGAACTTCTGAATGCCGGGATAAGGTTGCTGAGGGTGGGCAACACCGGGAAGGTCGACCCGTCCGTTTTCCCGTACACGCCGGAGGGACGCATGGCCGGCAGCAGGGAACAGAAAGACATGAAAGAACTCCGCATCCGCGCCGAAGAGTTCCGCAGGATGGCCATGAAATACAAAAGGAATTTCGGCAGGGATGAAAGGGAACAACGGAACCTGCTGCTGAGGGAGGTCAAATCGATCCGGGGAGAGATCCGAAAGATACAGGCATACCACGAAGAGAAACTGTTCGCAGATGCCCAGGTCGTTGCCGGTACGCCGATCGGACTTCAGGACTCCCTGCCCGGCAATACGCGGTTCGACACCATCGTCATGGATGAGGCGGGACAATGCATGGA
>CAJBPC010000496.1 GCA_903957405.1 uncultured bacterium
TAAAATCCAAAGGGCAGATCATATGTATCGTGCCAAAAAGGAAAGATGGTTGTTTCAGGTCTTTGCCTGTGACTTTCCAAAGTAGCGCGTTTTCTTGTGCTTGAACATTAATTGTGATAGAGAGGATCAGTAGTAGGGGATAGATATTTTTCATAATTAATTTGTATTCAGTCTAGGAGGCAATCGGTTCATTTTCCGAAGATCTTCATAGTTTACAAAGTCTGATGACAGCTTTTTCCAACGTTTCATTCTTTTTAGAGAAGCAGAATCGCAATACTTTATTGTCAGTCCCTTCCTGGTAAAATGCCGATACGGGAATCGTCGCTACACCAATTTCTTTAGTCAGTCGAATGGCAAATTCCTTATCGGATTCTTCGCTTATTTTTTCATAAGTACCGCAAATGAAATAGCTTCCGAAAGAAGGTTGAAGGGTAAATCGAGTTTCATTCATCAGTGAAGTGAAATGGTCACGTTTTTTTTGCATGATCCCGGACAGTGATTGATAGGCTTCTTTGTCATTCAGATAATTTGCCAATGCAACTTGCATGGGTGTATTGCAGCTGAATGCATTGAATTGGTGGATTTTTCGGAACTCTTTGCTCATGGCGGCAGGAGCCACACAGTATCCCAATTTCCAGCCTGTGCAGTTATAAACTTTTCCAAAAGAGAAACAGACAAAGCTTCTTTTAAAGAGTTCCGGGTACCGGAGTATTGACTGATGAGGTATTCCGTCGAATATCAGATGTTCATATACTTCGTCACTTACGATAATGATTTCGGTATCTTTTACGCGTTTTGACAACTCCACCATGTCGTCTGCCGACAGAACGGAACCGGTGGGGTTATGTGGAGAATTGATGATGAAAGCGCGGGTTCTGGGTCCAATAACCTTATCCACTATTTCCCAATCGATCTTGTATTCGGGTAATTTTAACGGAACCAATATTGCTTTGGCACCATTGATTTCAATATTGGGCACATAGCTGTCATAGGATGGTTCGAAAACGATCACTTCATCATCTCGTTGGAGAAAAGATGTGAATGCCGTATAAATGGCACAGGTACCCCCGGGGGTGATGGTAATTTCTGTCTCCGGATCAATGTTTGTTCCGTAGAGGTAATGGATTTTTTCTGCAATGGCTTCGCGAAGTGGCATCCATCCGGGCATGGGTGCATATTGGTTGAATCCATTGATCATGGCTTTGCTAACTTCTTCGTGCAGGCTAGGGTTCATGTCAAAGTCAGGAAATCCCTGACCAAGGTTGATGGCCTGTACATCTTTAGCGAGGCCACTCATGATGGTAAAGATGTTTGTGCCTACGCGGGGCAGCTTTGTTTTGATTTCCGGCATGCGGTAAAGTTCCGCAATTTTTAAAATTTGAGAAGGGTGGTGTTTGTTTGGGAATGTGTTTTTTCACATTAAAGATATCTATCGCCTTTGTTACGCTTTACTTCGGCGACGAATTCTTTTATTTCTTGTTCTTTTTCTTTTTTGCAGATGAGCAGTACATCTTTTGTATCAACGACAATGTAATCGTCAAGACCCTGGAGTACGACCAGTTTATCATCGGGCGTGTGAATCATGCATCTGGTAGCA
>CAJBPC010000497.1 GCA_903957405.1 uncultured bacterium
ACCGTCGTGGAGCAACTGGTAAAACAATAAAGCATTCAAAGGGATACGGCAGCGGTCATGTTGATTGAATTCGACGATCCGCTGCCGATTCATGACACAACCCACAGGATGATTTCGAGGATGCGTTACCTTTGCATAAATTTCCTATACCCATGGACAGCGAAGCCGTAGCAACGATCATGCAGGGATCACAGGTCTCCACCGAACTCAAAGAGACCGGAGAAAAAATCCTTTCAGGCGCGAGGATCAGTCCGGCAGAAGGCCTGCTGCTGCTGGAAAAAGCCCCGCTGGCTTTCGTCGGCATGCTGGCAAACCATATCCGGGAGCAACGCCATGGGCATCGTACGTATTTCAATCGAAACTTCCACATAGAGCCCACCAATGTCTGCGTATTTTCCTGCAAGTTCTGCTCCTATTCCCGCCTGTATGCGCACAAGGAGGAGGGATGGGAACTCAGCATCGACCAGATGATGGATAAGGTGAAGGCATACGATGGCAAGCCCATCACCGAAGTGCATATCGTCGGAGGGGTTCATCCGAAGATGGATATCCATTACTTCGCCGAACTGCTCAGGAAGATCAAAGCCCATCGCCCTGATCTGCACATCAAGGGATTCACCGCTGTCGAGTTGGATTATATGTTCCGAAAGGCAAAAATGACCCGGGCGGAAGGCATGGCATACCTGCATGCGGCAGGTCTGGACTCTCTGCCCGGCGGCGGTGCGGAGATCTTCGCAGCGGATATCCGGGAACAGATCTGTGCAGACAAAGTGGATGGTGCGGGATGGCTTGACATTCACGCGAACGCACACGCCCTCGGCATGCACAGCAACGCCACCATGCTATTCGGGCATATCGAACAATACCACCACCGGATAGACCATATGGAACAACTCCGGCAGATGCAGGACAGGACCCGGGGATTCAACACATTCATCCCACTGAAATTCAGGAATTTCGACAATGAGATGAGTCATGTTCCGGAGTCATCGGTGATAGAAGATCTGAAGATGTATGCCGTGGCCAGGGTCTACCTCGATAACTTCCCGCATATCAAGGCCTACTGGCCCATGCTTGGTCGGCAGAACGCACAGCTCACATTATCCTTCGGCGTGAACGACATTGATGGTACGATCGATGACTCCACGAAGATCTATTCGATGGCGGGCAGTGAAGAGCAGAACCCTGCGATGACAACGGCGGAGCTCGTCGCACTGATAAAACAGGCCGGGAGGGAACCCATTGAGAGGGATACACTCTACAACGAGATCCGAAACTACACAGATCTCGAACCGGATCAACTCAAGGAATTACGATAAGCAGGATTGTACATGTGACCCTTTGATTGTATTTTACCATGCAGCATGATGTTTCTTGTTGCACAATTACGTGATGAGAGTAAATGCGGTAAAAGAATCTGATGTTGCGGGTGCAATGAAAAACCGCACCATGATGACGGCAGGGGCAATACCATCCGTCGCATGTAAAACACACCGACGGGTCGCCCTGACGCATTGCATCAGGATGGGTGGCGCAGGTTTTCCAGCATATCGGTGGTCATCCTGTCGAGATCGTATTCATGCTTCCATCCCCAGTCTGCACGTGCGACGGAATCATCGATGCTCCTCGGCCAGCTTTCGGCTATGGATTGCCGGTAGTCCGGCATGTAATCCATCGTAAAGCCATGCACCTGCTTTGCGATTTGAGTCCCTATCTCCTCGGGGGAGAAACTCATGGCAGAGAGGTTGTATGATGTCCGCACATTGATCCTGTCAGCCGGGGCTTCCATCAGTTCTATCGTGGCGCGAATGGCATCTGGCATGTACATCATCGGGAGGTAAGTGTCCTTTTTAAGGAAGCAGCTGTATTTTCCCTCCTCCAGCGCTTCATGGAAGATCTCGATGGCGTAGTCGGTGGTACCACCGCCCGGCTCCGATTTGTAGGAGATCAGTCCCGGATAGCGAAGACTGCGCACGTCCAGCCCGTAGCGCTTGTGGTAATAGTTGCACCAGAATTCACCGGCATACTTGCTGATGCCATATACCGTGATCGGTTCAATGACCGTTTGTTGCGGACAATCGTCTTTCGGTGAAGTGGGACCGAAGACGGCGATGGAGGAAGGCCAGTAGACTTTGTGCAGCTTTTCTTCCCTTGCGATGTCGAGTACGTTCAGGAGTCCCTGCATGTTCAGGTTCCATGCGAGGTTGGGATTTTTCTCACCGGTGGCGGAGAGGATCGCCGCCAGGAGGTAGATCTGCGTGATATTCTGCCGGATGACCTGCACGTGCAGCATCTCCTTATTCATCACATCCAGGCTCACGTATGGGCCCGTGCCCTCCAGCAGCGGGTTTTGTTCCCGAAGATCCGAGGCGATGACGTTCGCATTCCCGTACACACTGCGGAGCGCCATGGTCAACTCCACGCCGATCTGACCCGATGCGCCGATCACCAATATCTTTTCTTTTGCCATGCGGCAAAAATAGTGATTTCAGCAGAACACCTTGGTCCGTTCAGCACCTGAAAGATCCCCTCACCGGATCCCCAATACCGAATACCCTTCAACATCCTACCTTTGCGAAAATACACGACTCCCCTATGCCGATTGTTGCACCCTCACTCCTGGCATCCGATTTCCTGCGCCTCGGTGAAGAGAGCAGGATGCTCAATGAGAGCGCCGCCGACTGGTTCCATCTTGACGTGATGGACGGCCGGTTCGTTCCCAATATCAGCTTCGGGCTTCCGGTGATCTCCGCACTCAGGAAAACCACGACCAAAACCTTCGACGTGCACCTGATGATCGAAGAACCCGAACGCTTTGCGGAAGACTTCAAAAAAGCAGGGGCCGACATCCTCACCGTACACCTCGAAGCCTGCCGTCACCTGCACCGCAACCTGCAGCAGATCCGGTCGCTTGGCATGAAGGCCGGGGTGGCGCTGAACCCCCACTCCCCCGTTGAGACGATATTCGATATGCTTGACGACATCGACCTTGTCTGCGTGATGAGCGTGAACCCCGGTTTCGGCGGCCAGCAGTTCCTCCCCCTGGCACTGAAGAAAATCAGAAACTTACGGAAACACATAGACGATAACAAGCTTTCCACGCTGATCGAGATCGATGGAGGGGTGACGCTTTCCAATGCGCGGGAGATCGTGGAAGCAGGCACGCATGTGCTGGTGGCGGGCAATACCGTGTTCGGGTCAGTCGATCCCATTGCGACGATAAAAGCGCTCAAGGAATGCTGAGGGCTTCCACATCGGTAAAACAATCAGGGCAGCGACAATGCCCTTTCCTGCATATGGCGCCTATGTCCTGTGCGGGAGATGGTCCCGATCGCATCATCTTCACCCATCAATCCAAATAATCACTTGACCTGTCGGCGCATCATCCTGTCGTTGTCCCTATTCCTGTCGGTCGCACTGACCGCATCCGCACAGAAACGGAGTGCCATCGTCTCCGGAAAAGTGCTGGATGAAAACGACATGCCGTTGTCGAAGGTCACGGTGACCATCCTCGGGAAGCAGTCAGGCTTTGTGACTTCTGACTCCGGGACGTTCAGCCTGACCGCACCGTCGGAGAAGGCATTCGCAGTGATCTTTTCCTACACCGGTTACCGCAGCGAGCAGAGGAATTTCTTCCTTGCGCCGGGAGAAAGGGAATCCATCATCATCCGGCTTGAGAAGGGCACGAAGACGCTGCAGGAAGTGATCGTCAGCACGCCGGCGGATCGTTCCGAGACGGGCCTTGTCAGGATCAATCCCCGCAATGCATTCACGATCCCGTCCGCCACCGGAGGCATCGAGAGCCTCATAAAGGTCATTGTCGGCAGCAACAACGAGCTGACCTCCCAGTATGCGGTACGCGGGGGAAACTACGACGAGAACCTCGTCTATGTGAACGACTTCGAGATCTTCCGGCCCTACCTTGTCCGCAGCGGGCAGCAGGAAGGACTGAGCTTCATAAACCCCGAGCTCACCAGCCGGGTGAGTTTCTACAATGGAGGGTTCCAGTCGCGTTATGGAGATAAGATGAGCAGTGTGCTCGACATCACCTATCGTCGTCCTGCGAAGTTTGCGGGATCCGCCTATGTCAGCCTGCTGGAGCAGGGTTTGCATGCGGAAGGTGTTGGCGCGAAGGGCCGATTCACCTGGCTTGCGGGGGCGAGGCAACGCACCAACCGCGGGCTTTTCGCTTCCCAGGAGACCAAGGGCAGCTATATCCCTTCGGCATCCGACTTTCAGGCGTTGCTGACATGGAAGTTGACAGACAAATGGCAGGTGGAGGCGATCGCCAGCCTGGCGCAGACCAGTTTTCGGTTCAGCCCGCAGTTCGCGCAGCTCAGCTCTTCCGTCTTCTCCCCTTTGTTCTCCGCCAACCTCGGCATGGACATCTACTTTGTAGGAAAGGAAAGGGACAGATACGCCACCAATATGTTCGGCATTACGGCCATACAGGATGTCAACAAGCATCTCCGGCTGAAATGGATGGCCGGAAGATTCGAGAATGATGAACAGGAATCCTTTGACATCACCGGATATTATCTTTTTGGGGAGCGGGATTTCGACCGCAGCAAACCCACTTTCGGAGAGATCGTGAACCCGCTGGGAACCGGCGCCTATCAGCATTTCGCGCGCAACCGGCTGAGCATTGTGAACATCAGCATCGGCCACAGAGGGCAATGGACAAAAGAAAGACATCAGCTGTTTTGGGGGTTGAATGTGGATCGCACCGGCATCAACGACCGCCTGAACGAGTGGGAAAGGATGGATTCAGCCGGATACACGCTGCCCTACCAACCCGGTTCGCTGCAACTCAACCAAGTGCTGAAATCGACAGCGGCATTGGATGTCGGCAGGATCTCCGGGTTCATACAGGACAACCTCCTTCGAAAAGGGAGCGGGAATACCACTTTGCAGGCCGGTCTGCGGTTCAATTACAACACCCTCAACCGCGAGTTGCTGCTATCACCCCGATTGCAGGCGTCATGGATGCCGGGTGACAGGAAGGACCTTGTGTTCAAGGCCGCCATCGGCGCGTATCACCAGCCCCCTTTTTATCGGGAGTTGCGCCGGTACGACGGGACGCTGAACACCGCACTGCTCGCACAACGCAGCTGGCAGGTAGTGGCAGGCGCCGACTACCTCTTCAAGGCATGGGACAGGCCCTTCAGGATGAGCACCGAAGCCTACTACAAACACATGACCCGTGTGGTGCCCTATGATGTGGATAATGTCCGCATCCGGTACAGCGGAGAGAACAACGCAAAAGCATATGCCACAGGCATCGAATTGCGGTTCTCCGGCGAGTGGGTGAAAGACGCGGAGAGCTGGGTCAGCATCG
>CAJBPC010000498.1 GCA_903957405.1 uncultured bacterium
AATTCACGCAGAAGATCGTGGATATCGCTCACCGCCTGATTCGAGAGCGGCTTTATAAACCAATCGACCGACTGCGTCAGAGATGATGATTTCACTCCTTTCCCTGATGGATAATTTGAGTATGCCGTTTGTCACAGGATTTCCCAGTATGATGACTGTTTCGTTTCCGACGTTGACTTTCACAATTTTTGTATCCGAAAAGGAGGACTTGCCATCCAGATCTCTTTGTAGGATTCTGTATTGGTAGGAGCCTGGAGTGACCGTTCTATCGAGGTATGTGTATTTTTTAGATGTAGATGAATTGCCCGCAGCGGTTACGTTTCCGATATCATTCCAAATTTGTCCATTCTGGCTGCGTTGTATGACAAAATCCTTTGTGTTTTGTTCCATCAGCGTGGTCCATGCAAGTTTCACACCCTCTGTTGCAAGGGATACTGTGAATCCTCCCCATGTGAGGGGTAATGCATCGGTATCGGTTGCCGTATTGTTGGAAGGTGTCGGGTCAGCGTAATCCGGGGGGGAAGTTACCGTAGCGGTGCTGGTCTGGTTTCCTGTGGTGGATGCGCCGACAGTCGCAGAGATGGTGAATGTGGCGGTTGATCCTGGAGGAAGGTTTGCGAGACTGTAATTGTTGATCGATCCACTACCATTCGCTGAAGAGGCGCCGCCGGAATAGGTGACTGTCCAGTTGCCATAGGTGATGCCTGAAGGCTGCAGGTTATTGACGATCGCGCCAGGTACACTTACGGTTCCTGAGTTATTGGTAACTACAATGACATAAGTCAGTGTTCCGCCGGGTGTGTAATTGCTTCGGTTATCCGTGATGGTTATGGACAGATCCGCGAGGACGGCGGGTGTTTCATCCGAGTTGTCGCCAATATCTCTAAGGCCGGTTGTGGGGAAGGACGAGATAAATGAAAGGTAGGTGAGTGCCCCGGTTGTCATATTCACCTCATACCATTTACCGTTAGTATAATTGTGTCCGAACATTGCTGTCTGATTGCTATTGAAACCGATCTGGAGACCTATCACATTTGAGTTTTCCGGGTCAATAGTGGTGGCGGATATGAGGGTTGCGACATTTTGTAATGATGTTGGGGTTAGGGTAGCAACCAGGGTTGTAAGGTCAATTGAATAGAAAACCCCTCCTGGTCCAGCCGCAGTCATGGCATACATTTTCCCTGCAGCATTGATTACTATGTCACCAAACCTGTTGTTTGCCTCCGTGAGGGATGAATTGGTGATGCCGTATTGGGTAAGGCTGGAGAAGGTAGGTTGTCCGGACGTGTATGTCAGGCTGACCTTGTTCAATGTATGCGTTCCTTCGTTGAAGAACCAGTAGGCGTTATTGTAATAAGCTGCATTGGCGGGTAGCGTTGTCGGGCTTCCGATCTGGGATGTTGTGGCTACCTGGCGAAGATCGGAACCCCTGTCCCAATAGAACAGGGTTTTCGAATTATCCAAGAATATGAAATGATTTCTTGCATTGTCGTATGCGAATGCGTTGGAAACACCTGTAAGAGAGGTTGTATAAACGATCCGGGTTGTTTTTGAAACCATGTCCACCTCGGCTATCTCATTGTTGTCGTTGATACCATAGATATAACTGGGTACCTGGGCATGAGCGGTGATTGATAGACCGATGATCATCAGGGATAGGAATGAGAATGACTTAAAAACGAATGTGCGTAGATTTTCCTTCATGGAGCTTGTTTGGGTGGCAAAAAATGAAATCCGGGTGAAATGGGTATGGATGAGAAGTAGTGTTATTGCAGACAACACTTTTTGGTTCTCAATTAGGATTTCAAAGGGAGGGATATCTGAAGCAAATGTAAATAAATCAATGAGTTGTTAAATAAAGAAAGGGACATTTATATGTCCCTTTCTTGAAAAAAAGCGTAATCCTATTGAGAATATCGGTAAATCATCTCATCAGTTTCAATTCACGAATCAGGTGAGATGCGCCACCAAGTTTGTCGATGCACCAGAGTACATAGCGAACATCCACACAGATGGTTCTGTTGAGGTCCTTGTCGAAATGGATTTTATGGCTCAGCGCCTCATAATTTCCGTCGAATGCAAGTCCAATGAGTTCTCCATTGCCGTTCAGTACGGGAGAGCCTGAATTCCCACCGGTGATATCGTTCGTGGTGATGAAGCCTACGACAAGGTCGTTGCGTTGTTTATCGATGTATTGCCCGTAGTCTTTTCTAGCGACTTTTTCGATGAGCGAGGCGGGCAGGTCGAATTCATAGTCTCCGGGTTTGTATTTCTCCATCAAGCCTTTCATGGTTGTCACGAAGTCATACTTCACGGCATCCCTGGGTTGGTAGCTTTTTACTTGACCGTAGCTTGTGCGCATCGTGAAAGTCGCATCGGGATACATGATTTTTGCGGGGTTCATTTCGCGAATGCCTTTCAAATAGATCCGGCCGAGTTCTGCGTCTGCTGCCATGAACTGCTGCCTTGACGCTCCGTATTTGCTGTTGTAGTTCTTAAGGAACTGGCTGGCGGCGGCAAAGGCGGGATCGTTTTGAAGTTTTACGGCATCGGGATTGGCTTTGAATGCATTCCACCGCGCATCGTCTGTGATGATGGAAGAGCCGAAAACGTTGGCGGCATATTTCGCATAAGCAGCATCGTCTTTAAGGTCGCCGAAACCACTTTTCAGATTCTCGAAGAAACCTATCGGATGTTGATTTTTATCGACGTTATGGTAGAACATCTTCATGGCGTCCGCCAAAATCTTTTTGTCGGAGGGCAGGTCGGCCTCTGCAAGGAAAGTCTTTCTGGAGCGGTCAGCGGCCTCGAGGCCTTTTTTCACATCCGGGTGATCGATGCCTTTCCTGACCATGTCGGATTCCAATGACATCATCGATGCTGCGAAGGCGAGTAGTGGTGAGCCAAGAACGCCTTCGTTGATGTACATGCGATGGCGTGCATTGGGTTCCCACTGCGCATAGGCTTTTTGCCAGTCGTTGAAGATGTTCTCATATCCCGGCTTTCCTTTTGCCCAATTCAGGAAGGCCTTTTCATCCGCCTGTTTCTTTTCATAGATGCGGAACTTCCGGAGTTGTTTCGATTCTCCGTCGAAGAATTTCCAATAGTTGGCGATGCCTGCGTAGGAGGAGGCGAGTTTGAGCTTCACCGCGGGGTTGTTCTTCATCTGTTCGAACATGTGTTTCAGGCGCATGTCCCGGAGTTCGACCAGTGCGGGATTTTCGATATCGGTCTTGAGTTTCACGCCGAATGAAGTCTCGTAGCGATTGGTACCGCCCGGATATCCGTATGTCATTGCGTAGTCACCATCCTTTACGCCTTTGATGGAGACGGGAAGGAAATACTTCGGTTTGAGCGGGATGTTGTCAGGAGCGTAGTCTGCCGGCTTTCCGTCCTTTCCCATGTAGACGCGGAAGACGGAGAAGTCGCCGGTATGCCTTGGCCATTCCCAGTTGTCGGTATCCCCGCCGTATTTTCCGATGCTTTCTGAAGGCGTACCAACCAAGCGCACATCCTTGAAGCGCTGGTACACGAAGACCAAAAACTGGTTCCCTTTGAAAAGAGCGTTGACCCTTGCCTCAACCATCTTGGCAGGATCGGAATACTGTTGGTTTATCAGGGCGGAGACCTCAGCCACCTTCTTGGCCCGATCTGCGCCGGTGAGCCCATTGGCAGCACTGTCGATCTTTGCGGTGACATCTTCTATCTTCAGCAGGAACTGCACGCTGAGTCCTGCAGCCGGAATCTCATCCGCCTTTGTCTTTGCATAGAAGCCGTCGCGCAGGTAATTGTTCTGCACGGAGCTTGCTGCGGCGATTGCGCCGTATCCGCAATGGTGGTTGGTGAAGACCAGCCCCTCCGCACTCACGATTTCTCCCGTACAGCCTCCTCCAAAGATGATGATCGCATCCTTGATGGAAGCTTTGTTGATGCTGTAAAGCTGATCCTTGGAAAGCTTTAGTCCACGCTTCACCATGTCGTTGTACACTTGCTGCCCCAATAGCATTGGAAGCCACATGCCTTCATCTGCCATGGTCAACAGGCTCGACAGGAAGAAGGCCGCTGTCATGATTATTCTTTTCATAATGCAACTTTTTATGACCTCAAACCTACTTTGAAATACGCAAACAACATTTATTTTCGCATTTATATTCGTTCAAAATCAATCAATCCATACGCAAACATGATCGTCACCACCACCCCCACCATCGAAGGACGGACTGTCCGCACCTATCTTGGCGTCATCAGTTCCGAGACCATCATCGGGGCCAATTTCATTAAGGACATGCTTGGAGGTCTCCGAGATTTTTTCGGTGGACGCAGCAGCACCTATGAGAAGGTCATGGAAGAGGCCAAGGAGAGCGCATTGCGCGAGTTGGAAGATAAGGCTCGGGCGATGGGTGCCGACGCAGTGATCGGTATAGACCTCGACTTCGAGACCATCGGTGCAAACGGCAGCATGCTGATGGTGAGTGCTTCTGGCACGGCCGTGAAACTTGCGTGATCCGGCCGGTTCATCTTATGCGTCAGTCTGAGAACAGGTTCCGAAGGCTCTTTGCATCTTTTCGATTCAGGGCATCAATGAATCGGTCGAGTTTGGCGTAACGCTCCAACCGCGCGTTCATCTTATCCAGGTTTGCGCGTGATATGACCCAGTTCATCGGATATTGGTCCATCTCTCCGTCTTCGTAGAGGTTGAAGGGTATGTAGGTCGTGTCACCTTTGTTGATCTGCAGCAGGTAACGCATCAGCCTTAAATTGTTCACATGCGTTTGGGTGCTGTATGAACCCAGCAACGTGCTGATGGGTGCCGCCAGATCGTTGACGAGGGGATGCACTTTTTTTACCGGGGATTCCCCTTTCGGGGCGTTCGTGGTGTGGATGACATGAAACCGGAGTTTCCCCAGCCTGTGCGAAGGATTTTTCTCCAGGCTGTCTGCGATGATCCGCTGAAGTTCCATGATGATCTCATGCACGACCCCTGCACCTGAATTATCGAAGTACCCGCCATCCACATAATAGTCCTCATTGATCCTTCCGGCCGGACTCACATACGGGAACCGCGCTCCCAATACCATCATCGTGCTCAGCCTGACATCATCCTTCCATGGGATCAGCCTGCCAAGCACGTCGAGTCGTTTGCCGAACACGGCCGTGTCGATGCGAATGGTGCTTATCACGCCCGGTCTTCCGTCCTGCATGCGTGTGGCATTGATCATGAGGATCGGCATGTTGCAGCCTGTGAGGGAATAATCAGAGAATGGCTTGTTCATCAGGGCTCCCATCATGGAGCCATCGGGCACTTTTTCCATTGATTTCTCCAGTGCTGCCGCCCGATCATGAATGATGTCGAATGGGAAAATCGGTTTGAAGATGTCCGGTCCGAGTAGGCGGGCAAGTGTGAAGCTGAGGAAATCGTTCGACAGGTAAGTCCTGCACCTGTCCAGATTAGAGTATGCGTCACCGTTATGTTTGCCCGAATACAGCGATGCAAAGAAGGCCGCATTGCCGACGCTTCCGCCGGATGCGCCGGAGAGGCAGAAAAGATGCCTGGAGAAGCGTCCTTTTGTATCGTCTTCAATCCGGGACAGCACACTTGCCGTCCAATAGCCCGACCGTGATGCGCCGCCATCCGCCAGTGTGAGGAACACGGGATAGGTCTCCGTCGTCGGATCGGATATCTCTTCAGTTCTGTCTTTTATCCATTGCGAGAAATACTGTTGAAGGTCTGCCCTTTGTGCGTACATATTTCCGACAGAGGCGTTTGCCGGAGGGATGCGCCGCACGTTGTGCGGTTCTGAGATGGCCCCGACGAGTATGACAAGCAACACGTAAAGAAAGTGGAAATTGATTTTATACTTGATCGACAGCAGTGTGATCATATTGGCAAATCCGACGAGTACGCCCATTGCCAGCAGGACGATCGGGAACGGACTGATGAAACGCGATGAAGAAAGGCTGAAGACGGCAGACAGATAAATGACGACGGATATGAGTGAAATGGTGTTGAACGATTTGAAGATCGACA
>CAJBPC010000499.1 GCA_903957405.1 uncultured bacterium
ATAAAATTCGAAGACGAAAAGATCGTGTATGCATTCGTTCAGTCCGCTGTGAAACACGCCCTGGCACAATACAGCATCGCCCCCACGTTGGACTTCGGCCTGGATCCATCGATACAATTGCTGGATGCCGTCAGCAAGCCTTTCACGGAAGCAGACAAATCAGCGGCAACGGGAGGCAACCTCTTCCAGACATTCACCCGTCAACACGAGGCGCACCGCGTGGAACCGTCAGGCAACCTGAAGGGATGGAGGGAGTTCTATTCCCCTGCTGAATTGAGCGACAAGCCCGCTGCCCTTACACCTACCCAGGGATCCATCAGGGAAGATCGGGGCTCCGGTGATTTTCCCCGGCCGGAAGTCAGCCCACTGGAGATGGCTCATGGCCATGCACCTGTCCAGGTGATGAAATCTTACATCACTTTTCCAACCTCCAGGGGGCTGATGCTCGTGAATCAGCAACTGGCTCATGAAAAGATACTTTTTGAGCGGTTATCCGACGCCGTTAGTGGCGATTCCGTGACGATACAGCACTCGCTGTTCCCGGCGTCTCTAACACTTGCACCGGCAGATGCCACACTGATGAATGAGCTGATACCGGAGTTGAAGCCACTGGGCTACCTGGTAGAACCCTTCGGTAAGAATACATTTTTAGTGCAAGGCACACCGGCCGATATTCCGGGAACATCCGACGGTCGGGATATAGAGAACCTGCTGGAAGCGTTCAAACATTTCAACCCCACGATCACCTGCACGCGCCGGGAAAAACTGGTTCGGGCCATGTCTGCGAGGCAATGCATCAAAACAGGCACGTCCCTCTCAGATGCAGAAATGCGCAATATCATCACGGACCTTTCAGCATGCAGACATCCCTCGCTTTCGGTGGGAGGACTACCGACCTATGTGGAACTCGGGAAGGATCAGATCGATTCCATGTTCTGCAGATGATCTTTTTGGGGTTTCAATGACGTTCCACAAGATCCTTCAGGAATGCCTCCATCCTGTTCCGGAGTTCCTGTGGCTGTCGGCGGTGGTTGTTCACGAGTATCGAAAAGACGAGCCATTTGCCTTTCCTTGTATGCACGAACCCGCTTAGTGCAACCACCCCGCTTAACGTGCCAGTCTTGGCGAAGATCCTTCCGGACAGGTCAGCACCATAACTTTTCAGGGTACCCGTGCCGGGTGTGGGGAATATATTCATGATTCGGTCCATCCCGAAATCCTCCCGCATCCTGTCCAGTACCCATACGAAATCCATGGGGGAGAAAAGATTGTATCTGCTCAGTCCGCTGCCATCGACCCAGCGTGGCTTTTGCGGCATGCCGGCCAGGGATGTCCGAAGCATGCTGTCGATGGCCTCATCCTCACGGAATCTCCCGGTCATGTGATTCCCTGTCATGAGCAGGGCCTGCTCGGCGAAGAAATTATCACTGCGGTGCATCATCGGCCTGAGCATGGAATCCAGCGGACCTGAAGGAAGTGTGATGCGCGCGCGCATCGCAGAATGTCGTATGCCGGCATCCTCGGGCCAGACGGAGACGCTTCGGTGCAAGGTGTCCCGGAGGAGGGATAGACCGGCAGACAGGCCATTCGTAGAAAAGGGCACGTCCCTGATGGCAGAACGCTCCCGTCCTTCGGTGATGACGAACCGGTTCTTGTCGCGATCTCTTTTTACATTGAACCTGCCGTCAGGGTCCGGTGCGGAAAAATCCACGGGCCAGTTGATTTCCGGTTCGCTGTAGATGAACACATCCACCGTGTCACCTGGATGGTTGGGGTGCTCCTTCCTGCCGGCGGATTGTTTCCAACGGATGATATTGCCATACACCGGCAGTGGGCTCCGTTCTGCCATGTAATACTCGCTGTAGTCATCCCAACTCCAGCCGGATCCAAGGGATGTGGTCATCCAAGAACGATCGGAGATGTACAAGGGTTTATTGGTCCCGCGAAGGAAATCCATGACCGGTTGGTTCATGAAGTCGGGATGAAGGAATGTCGGGTCGCCTGTAGGGAACAAGAGAATGGCCGTATCAAGATCTGCCCATCCCATGCCCGGCATTTGCGTGCCGAGGTGTTTCATGGCGGCATAGCAGGTGATGATCTTGGTATTGCTGGCAGGCACGAAATATTTCTCCGCCTGATGATTGAAGAGATATTTCCCGGCAGCGGGATCATATACGCTGAGGCCGACATGTGCATACTGCAGGAGCGGATCGTCGATCAGGCTTTCATGAGCTGATCTCTTCACTTGCCGCTGGACAGAGCAGGAAAAAAGTGTCAACGCAAAGAGGATGGTATATGGAACTTTCTTCATAAAAAATCAATCGGGACGATGTATGTAAACCAAAAGGGAGAAATGGAGGGAGGCCGCGGTCACTGGAGCAGCGGACAATCCTTCAGCCCGTGCTACCCTCTTTCCTGAGCGCGGTACCAGCGTTCCGGAATCTCGTTATTTCCGGCCTGCACGTAGTCTCGATGCGAGCAGGGGATATAGGTCCCGTCAGGCATCTGCATCCACCATCGGCCAGTCTTCCGGCTCTGCAGGAATACCGTGTCCAGTTCCGCGAAAGCGGTGTGAAATTCGAAAAAATTTTCTCGCTCGCTGAAAGGGGCTTCTGTCTTGCCCTTTCTCATACC
>CAJBPC010000500.1 GCA_903957405.1 uncultured bacterium
GCTACGTGCTGGCGATGGAGGAGATCAGCAAGGTCGATGCCAGCGTCAGTGTGTGCATGAGTGTGAACAACAGCCTGGTGACCTGGGGATTGGAAGCCTATGGCACAGAGGCACAGAAACAGCAATACCTGGTACCTTTGGCACAGGGCCGCAAGCATGGGGAACTCCACATCGGGGCTTTTCTGCTCAGCGAACCGGAGGCCGGCAGTGATGCCACTTCACAGACGACCACGGCGGAGGACATGGGGGACCATTATCTGCTCAACGGTACGAAGAACTGGATCACAAATGGATCTTCTGCATCGGTCTATCTCGTGATGGCGCAGACGGATCCCGCGAAGGGCAGCAAGGGCATCAATACGCTTATCGTGGAAAAAGACTGGCCCGGTGTGACGGTTGGTGCGAAGGAAAATAAGATGGGCATACGGGGCAGTGACACCCACAGCATCCTGTTCAATGATGTCATAGTGCCAAAGGCAAACCGCATCGGGGAGGACGGTTTTGGATTCACATTTGCGATGAAGACGCTCGCCGGAGGACGCATAGGCATCGCCGCGCAAGCCCTTGGCATCGCCTCAGGCGCCTATGAGCGATCGGTTGGATATGCAAAGCAACGAAAGGCCTTCGGTAAAGAGATCTCCCAACACCAGGCCATACAATTCAAACTATCGGACATGGCTACCCGAATCGAGGCCGCAAGGCTGCTATGCCTCAAGGCCGCCTGGGAAAAGGACAATGGCATCGACTACACAGTCAGCTCGTCCATGGCCAAGGTGTTCGCATCGGAAACCGCCATGTGGGTCACCACGGAAGCAGTGCAGGTGCACGGAGGATACGGTTATGTGAAGGAATACCACGTAGAGCGGCTCATGCGTGATGCCAAGATCACACAGATATATGAAGGCACCAGCGAAGTGCAGCGCATCGTGATCGGACGGCATATCCTGCGCTGAAACCTCACCGGCCGAAAGGGAAAGTTACCCGGCTGTAATGGATCTGACGAATAAATTTTTTCATTCACTCACTCTTAAGGGATATGCCTGTCAACACAGAGGAATATTTGCGGATAAGGGATATGTTGACATCAATGGATGTGACGCTGGTTGCGGTTTCCAAGACAAAGCCGGTGTCAGACATAGAAGCGTTGTATGCCCTCGGGCAGCGAGACTTCGGCGAGAATTATGTACAGGAATTGCTGGAAAAGCAGGCCGCGCTCCCGGCTGATATACGCTGGCATTTCATCGGTCATCTGCAACGGAACAAGGTGAAATACATAGCCCCTTTTGTGCACCTCATACACGGCGTGGACAGCCTCAAGCTGCTGCAAACAATCGACAGGCAGGGAGCCGTTCTCGGCAGGAAGATCGGCTGTCTGCTGCAAATGCACATCGCTTTTGAAGAAACAAAGTTCGGACTGGACCGTCAGGAGCTTACGGAGCTGCTCTCAGGGCCGGACGGAGGGCGCCGTTTGTCGCATGCCGCCATCCGCGGTCTTATGGGGATGGCTTCCTTCAGCGATGATAAGGAAATGGTCCGCAATGAATTTCGGACCCTCAAATCAACCTTTGATGCGGTAAGGACCGACTTCTTCAGCGACGATTCATCATTCGACACGCTGTCGATGGGCATGAGCGGCGACTACGCCATCGCGATGGAGGAAGGCAGCAATATGGTCAGGATAGGAAGCTTACTGTTTGGTGCGCGCGGCTGAGCCATGCCATGTCGCTGCAAGTCTGCCGGAGGGTGTATACACACTGGTTTGGCTTGTTAAATTCAGCCTAATTCCTGCCGGAGATCTTGCCGCATCCGGGTCGGTCTTACCTTTGCCATGAACATACCATCCTCAAATCAAACTTATATGAAAATGAGAGCCATTGTCACCCTGCTGATCGCATTGTCGGGACTTTCCACTGCCGCACAGGTGAGTGTCGCATTGCAGGGAGGAGCCATCTTCTCCAAGCCAAAGGCCACCTTGAATGAACAGACGAGCGGGATGGATTTTTTGGCAGACAGCCGCACCGGATATTCCGCGGGCATGATGGCGGATATTCCTTTCGGGGAGGGCGGTCTCCGCTTGATGCCCGAACTGAATTACGTCAGCAAAGGCCTTAAGGGTAAAAATGTGTTTTCCGTCCAGCAAACACAGATCGGCATAGACCTCAAGTCTGCCATCGGCTATGTTGAACTGCCCGTCAACCTGGCTTACAGCATCCCTCTGGGAGACCATTACCTGGTTTTCGGAGCGGGACCTTATGCCGCAATCGGACTCCATGGAAAGACAAAGGCTCAGGTCACCGTCAACAACAATGTGCAGGAAGAAGAAGAGGACATCACATTCGGCTCCGCGCAGGACCAGCTGAAGCGTTTTGACTATGGCGCCAATGCCATGGTCGGTTTCATCATGAACAACGGACTCATGCTCAAGGCGAATTACTCGCTTGGACTTTCCGAACTGTCAAATGATCCCGCCAGTCCCTACAAGAACCGGTATCTGGGTGTTTCCCTGGCATATTTCTTCCTCAAATAACGACGGTAAAGGGCAGGAATCATAACGGCTTGGAGATCGGACTGCCATCAGTGTCCGATCTCTTTTTTCGTCTTGTGAAGGGATGGAATTCGTTACCTTTGCAAACTTTCAGGGAAGCAGTTCCTGTCCATAAATCCACCATATATGATCGCTGCAAGGAATATCACACTGGCATACGGAAAAAGGGTTCTTTTCGATGAGGTCAACATCAGTTTCATGAAGGGGAACTGCTATGGTGTGATCGGTGCGAATGGTGCCGGAAAAAGTACTTTTTTGAAGATCCTGAGTGGTGAGATAGAACCGAACAAGGGATCTGTGGAGATCTCGACCGGTGAGCGTTTGGCGGTGTTGAAGCAGAATC
Organism: uncultured bacterium; assembly: GCA_903957405.1. Lineage (GTDB taxonomy): Bacteria > Bacteroidota > Bacteroidia > Chitinophagales > Chitinophagaceae > Pollutibacter. Next base: position 2,889 of record CAJBPC010000500.1, read on the forward strand.
AGTTTGAGTTTGACGAACAGACCGTACTCAACACGGTCATGATCGGTCATAAGCTGATGTGGGAAGTGATGCAGGAAAGAGAGAAGATCTACGCATTGGCTGATTTCACAGAGGAAGATGGCATACGTGCCGGTGAGCTGGAGGCTGAATTCGGCGAAATGGGTGGGTACACGGCGGAGAGCGATGCCGCCACCCTGCTCAGTGACCTTGGTGTGCTGGAGCCGTATCATGGCAGCCTTCTGAAGGATATTCCCTCCAATCTCAAAGTGCGCGTACTTCTGGCACAAGCCCTGTTCGGCAATCCCGACATCCTGCTGCTTGACGAACCTACGAACGGCTTGGATATCGAGACGATCGGTTGGTTGGAAGACTTCCTCGCGGACTATGAGAACATCGTACTGGTCGTGAGCCATGACCGTCACTTCCTGGATGCTGTCTGCACCCATGTAGCAGACGTTGACCGTCAAAAGATAAAGGTATTCTCGGGTAACTATACATTCTGGTATGAGTCCTCACAGCTCATGGCCCGCCAGGTCAATGACAAGAACAAGAAGGTGGAGGACAAGCGTCAGGCATTGATCGATTTCATTGCACGATTCAGTGCCAATGCGTCCAAGTCCCGTCAGGCGACTGCCCGTAAGAAGGCGCTGGAGAAGCTCACCATCGACCAGATCGAACCGTCTAACCGGAAATATCCGGGAATCATATTCCAGCCCCTGCGTGAAGTCGGCAACCAGATCCTGAATGTGGAGGGACTTCGCAAAAATGTCGATGGCAGAAAGTTGTTCGA
>CAJBPC010000501.1 GCA_903957405.1 uncultured bacterium
CTGACCCCGCTGGTGATCAACCCGAGGCCAAAGGCCGGATTCGTCCTCCCGGAAGTATGCCTCAACGATACTTACGCACAATTCAATGACAGCAGCAAAGTGGCCGCACCCGGCAGCCTTCAGACATGGCTATGGAATTTCGGGGATCCCAACTGGAACACACCACCGGTGAGCCCGAATACCGCCACGATAAAGAACCCGCAGCACAGCTATAAAGACGTGGGGAACTACCCGGTATCACTGATCGTGACATCCAACCATGGTTGCCGCGACACGGTCCAGCAGACACTGACCGTCAATGGCAGCTTCCCGGTGGCCAGGTTCACCGTCAATAATCCTGCAACGCTTTGTGCCAATGACTCCGTCTCCATCACCGATGCCTCCACGGTATTCCCGGGTGTCATCACGAAAGTGGAGATCTGGTGGGATAATCTGGGCAGCCCTTCTGTCAAGTTCACAGACGATGACCCGAAAGCGGGTGAAACCTATCGCCACCTATACCCCAACTTCCAGTCGCCTTTGACAAAAACCTACCAGATCCGTTTCATGGCCTTTTCGGGTGGGGTGTGTACGAATGATAAAACGGAGACCATCACCCTCAATGCCGCACCTAAAGTACGGTTCACCGCCATGCCGAACATCTGCTTCGATGCACCGGCATATCAGATCACAGAAGCCACCGAGATCGGCGCTGTCCCGGGATCGGGAGTGTTTTCCGGGCCGGGTGTTTCCGCCTCGGGCATCTTCAATCCCGCAGCCGCAGGCACGGGCGTCCATACCATCAAATACAGATTCACTTCTACCACGGGTGGTTGTGCCGACAGCATCACACAAACGATCAAGGTATGGGAACGTGCGCTGGCTGACTTCTCCGTGACCACCACCCCGACCTGCGAGAAACAAGCGGTCACCTTCACCGACAGGTCAACATCTGCAGAGGGCGCCATCACCCAATGGAGATGGGATTTCGGGGATGGCACGCCCCTGATACTTCGCAGCAATGCGACTCCGTTCACGCATACATTCGTCGCATACGGAACTTACAGTGTGTCCCTTACAGTGGTCACGGCCAATGGTTGCGTGAGCGCCAGCAAGACGACCATCGTCAATATCGAGCCACTGGCGAGGCCCGCCTTCAGCTTCCCTCCGGTGAGCTGCCTGCCGAACGCCGTGATACCGTTCACCAACCTTTCGACCGTACCGAATGCTTTGCCGTCCTCGCTCACCTATCTCTGGGATTTCGGCGATCCCGGCAGCGGTCCGGTCAACAGCAGTACGCAACAAGACCCCGCACACACCTACGCAAACCTCGGCCCATTCAACGTCAAATTGCAGGCGACCACAAGCGCCGGTTGCGTGCATGACACGACCATCATCCTGAACACCCTGCACCCGCAGCCCATCGCATCCTTCTCCACAAGCACAGTGGATGTCTGTTTGGGTGGCGCGATACAGTTCACCAATACCAGCGACCCGGCCGACGGCACCCTGCAGACACTTCACTGGGATTTGAAAGACGGCACCACACCCGGCACGCAAAGCTTCGCACACACCTACACCAGGACAGGCATTTATGATGTGACCCTATACATCATGAACAGCTTCAACTGCAAAAGCACCGTCTTCACAAAACCGGTCAGCGTAAACCCGATTCCCGTTGCGGATGCAGGCCCTGACCGGGTGATGCTTGACGGTGGACAGCTCACGATCAATGCGAACGCGACAAATGCCAATGGCCTGACGTATGCATGGACACCCGCCACGGCACTGAACGATCCGTCCTTGCTGCGTCCAACGGCTTCCCCTGCAAGTGATACCCGATATCTGCTGACCGTAACAAGCGATAAGGGATGCGTCGATACCAGCAGCATGTTCCTGAAAGTGCTATACAAGCCGATCATCCCCAATACTTTCACCCCCAATGGCGACGGATACAATGACAAATGGGAAATCCAGTACATCGAAAGCTATCCGGGCGCGGTGATTGAAGTGTACAACACAACCGGACAACTCATCTTCAGATCCATCGGATACAATAACCCCTGGGACGGAACGATGAACGGCAAGCAACTGCCGGTGGGAACATATTACTATGTGGTGGATCCGAAGAACGGCAGATCGAAGATCCCCGGATATGTCACGATCATACGATAAGTAGGGATTGTCACAACAATCCTGACCATACATGCAACGGCCGACAGACAGGTCCATTAACAGAAAAGGAGACGCATCCATTGCGTCTCCTTTTCTGTGTACCGTGCGATGCCATTCGCTGTCACGAAACTTCGCTTACGTCCTCGACACTATCGGTATTGATGGGTCCATACACATGCGGATAGGTATCTTCCATGGAAGATGACCATTCATAGACGAGCTGGCTTCGGAGTTTTTCAGTATTGACTTTCAGGATGACGATGTCCAGGGCGTCTTTGTAGAATCGATCGACGACCTCTGAGACCTGTTCTTCAGAACAGCAATGGATGAAGCCTTCTTCTTTCAGTGAGGGAACGGTATGCTTGCCCATGGTGAGTGATGCCTCCCATTCCTGACGTGTGGTGAGATGATAGATGTATGCCATGTTGGTTTTTTAGGATATATGTGTTTTTCAATGAATGACCCTCGCCATGCGGTGTTCCGAGAACATGAGGTCTGCCATCACCATGGCCGTGACCGCCTCCAGTACCGGTGGTACCCGGAGAGCGATGCAGAGATCATGGCGGCCCTTGACGGAGAATGCCTCCATTTCGCCGGATTCCCGATTCAGGGTGAACTGCTCCCGGGGCGTTGAAGATGTCGGTTTCACCGCAATGCGAAAGACGAGTTCGTTGCCGTTGGTGATTCCACCCACAATGCCACCCGCATGATTTGTAAGGGTGCGCCCGCTGATATCTTCTATCGCATCGTTATGCTGCAGACCGAACATCCTGGCAGACTGAAAGCCTGCTCCGAACTCGATGCCCTTCACTGCAGGTATCGAAAAAGCAGCGTGTGCGATCAACGACTCCACCGAGTCGAAGAAAGGCTCTCCCAATCCAACGGGCAGACCTGATACCCGACATTCCACGATGCCGCCGACAGAGTCTTTTTCGGCGATGGCTTTCCGTATCCCTTCTTCCGGGTCCTTCTCCCCCCCGATCTCGGTGATGGTTGCCACAATGCTCAGCGGTGCAAGCATCTTCTTGGCGACAACCCCCGCTGCCACAAGGCATAACGTAAGCCTGCCACTAAAATGCCCGCCGCCCCTGTAATCCTCATTCCCCCCGAACTTCTGACTGGCGACCAGATCCGCATGCCCGGGCCGCGGGACCGCACGCTGCTTTTCATAGTCACCCGAACGGGTATTGTTGTTATCAAAGATCATGGTCAGCGGAGCGCCGGTGGTCCTCCCGTTGAACAGTCCGCTTTTGAAAACGGGGAGGTCCAACTCCTGCCGCGGGGTGGTCCCCTTCTGCTTCCCGCCCTTGCGGCGTTCAGTATCCGCCACGAAATCCTCCACACACAACGGGAGTCCGGCCGGACAACCATCTATGACCAGACCAACACCTTCACCATGTGATTCGCCGAATATCGTAACCGAAAAATGCTTGCCGAAACGGTTCATATGCTATAACGTAAGTTTGTCAGAATATTTCATTGCCTGAAAAAATCTTCATCATTCCGGTCTGTGCCAGTATGGGCGCATCGACCTCCCGGCATCCTATCCAACATGGCAGGATGACGGATGAATGAAGCTGCCGCCATGCAAGGTATTTATGTCCATGCACCGTCAGCGCTCAGAATCTTGATGGAAGATAAGATCAAAAACCTTCCACACGCGCGCCGATGGATGCCAGATCCC
>CAJBPC010000502.1 GCA_903957405.1 uncultured bacterium
AAAGCATTGGAGACAACCTTCATCTCCCCACCCTTCATCTTCAGCACGTACACGTTGTTCAGTAATCGGGAAGTGAAAGGTATTTCGAATATTGCTGACAGCAACAACATTGCAACCTATATTGGAAAAAGGCGGACGGATCTTAGTCGGGAGACAGGTTTTGTTTTGACTGCATCTGTCCGATCAGCAGGAGCGCCACTCCGAAGAAGATCCAAACGGCCATCACAAAAAGGAGCGTTGGCACACCCGGTACGGATTCGTATCGGATAGAGGCGACGCCCTGTATCATCAGCAAGACTTCATTCAGCACCACTCCGATGATAAAAAGTCCGATGCCGATTCGTGCCCGCCTTCGATGGATGCTCAATAACCCGGTTTGAAGCAGTCCGCCGAGTAATCCGAAACTGACGAATCCCAATAGCACCAAATGCAGATAGCCGACAACGATCGGCCTGTATCCGAAGGCAAATGGACTTACTGCCGGGATGGCCGATACGGACTGCATCATGAGTTTCAGGATGAGGGCGATGAGCGCCAATCCCCATAGCCGACGGACGACGGGCCTGATACCTCGAGCCTGCCATCTTCCGGCTTTTGTGATCCACCAAATATAAAGCGCGGCTGATGCGAGCGACAGGATAGCACCGGATGCTGCTATGATCTGAATGACTGTTGGCAATCGCATCCATAGCATGGATAGGAAGAGGCTTGGAAAAGCTGTGATGAAAAACACGCGAAAAACAAAACGGTGATGAATAAGCGAAATCTGATCATGACCGGACGACAGGAAATGTGCTGCCATACCGAGTAATGCGAACAGGAACCATCCATTGTATTGGAAATGCAGATAAAAATATATGGCCCCGATGTACAGGTCCTGGTCATGATAGCCGGTTGACATCATCCAGGCCAGGAAAAAAGTACCTGCAGAAGACAGGACATTAAAAGCCAAAGCCGCCTTGAACCAGGAGGTGATCCCGCCCGGCAATGAAGAACGGCCGATGTCGCCCCAGGCCTTCCATGAAAATAAATATGACATGAACACATGCAGGGTTGAAAAGAAGATCGAGGGCAACGCATAACCGAAAAAGGGGAAGGTCAACAGCATGCCCCAGGCGGATCCCTGAGAAAGGAGGAAGATATTCCGATAACGATTTACATCCATCTTCAAGTATCGAGAGATGATCCAGAGGATGATGACTATGAGCCCTTGGGAGACCCAGCCGGCAAAAGCGAAATGCGAATGTGCGTGCAGCAGATACTTTTGATGCACGGCCGGTAGGGGCAGGATGATCTTGAAACGAAGGATCAATCCGACGGCGGCAAGCATCATCAGATTGAAGACGGACAATTTCGCCCAGCGCGAGAGGATTCTGTCAGGCATGTTAAGTTATTCTTGCAAAGAAAATCCACAAGACGTTCGGAAAATATGCGTCAAATCATCAAAAATAGACTTTCCCGCCATCGATGTGCAGTATGCCTTCTTCACTGAGGGAACGGATGGTTCGAATGACTGTCTCGACCCGAATGCCAGTCATATTCGCGATCTGCTGCCTTGTCAATTGGATGCGCTTTCTGCCATCGGCCTCGTATTCGGATACATTCCTATAATTTTTCAGTACAGTGAGTACTTTTCGAACGGGATCGGGATAGCTGAGTTCTTTCATTAAAATGAATTTCAACCTCAGCCTGTGAGTGATCATTCGGGTAAACGCAAAATGTATCTCCGGATGTTCGTGAAGCATCCTCAAGAAGTCATCCTTCCGCAAACGCAGCACCGTGGTGTCTGTCAGTGCTACGGCCGAAGAAACATAAGGGCCGTCATCGAACAAGGGCAGTTCACCAATGCTCTCACCCGATTGTATGACCGCCTGTATGAATTCCTTACCGTCATCATCGATATTCATCCACTTCACACGACCACTTACGATCTGATGATAGAAAAGACCCGAACTACCTTCACGAAAAAGAGGTTGCTCCTTGGAGATCATTTTGAATGTGGCACCCCAGCTCAGAAGGAGATTTTCGTCAACCATCGTTGAATTCATGCACTCGGTTTGTGTAAAGATGAAAAGATGTTACACTAAAAAAGATGTTTACCCCTCATTGAATGATATGATTCACATCAGTGTCTGTCAATCCTATAGAGTAAAATAACCGACAAGAGATGACCTTCATCATGTTTTCGTCGTTTGGCCGATTAATATGACGCTACGCATAAAATTGATTTTCAGCTTGGCCTAAGCTTGCTTAGTGATTTCATCCCTAACATCAATCGATTCGAACATGAAGAAGATCATTTACTCCCTTCCGCTGCTGATCGTTATGTCGGCCTGCGGAGGCACAGACAACGGCAATGGAGGTACAGGAACTGAACCCACATCAAATGCCGCAACCGGTACAGAAAGCACTGCTACCGCGCAGGATCCGGCTTCAAAAAAGGGCATCGGAAAGTTCACGGATGTGAAGATCGCTCCAACCATGGACGCCGCGATGTCGGATGCCGGCATAAAGATTTACGATGTGAAATGTGCATCCTGCCACAAGCTGACCGATGAGCGGCTGGTCGGTCCGGGTTGGAAGGGGGTGACAGAACGCCGCACTCCTGAGTGGGTCATGAATTTCTCCACCAATGTCGATGAAATGCTGACCAAAGATCCGGAAGCACAGGCCCTGCTTGAGATATGTTTGGTGCGGATGCCCAATCAGAATCTCTCGGATGACGACGCGCGTCATATCTACGAATTCATGCGTAAGAACGACGGCGTGAAATAAATATGAACAGATCTATTTTAAAATAAATACAAAATGAGATATAGACAACTATTGGCCGGCACTCTGCTTGCAGCAGTGTTTGCCGTACCAGCCTGCAAGCCCAAGAATGCATCCACTGCCGTTAGCGGTGACGCTGCCATGAAAGCATATGTGCCGCCCGGCAAGTATGATGAATACTATAACTTCTTATCCGGTGGTTTCAGCGGACAGATGTCCGTGTACGGACTGCCATCCGGCCGGTTATTCCGCGTCATACCCGTCTTCTCCGTAGACCCTGAAAAAGGATGGGGATATTCTGAAGAAACCAAACCCATGCTGAACACCTCGCATGGTTTTGTCCCTTGGGATGACCTGCATCACACAGAACTTTCTCAGACCAATGGCGAGATCGATGGCCGTTGGATTTTCGGCAATGCCAACAATACTCCGCGTGTCGCCCGTATCGACCTGAAAACCTTCCGGACTGTAGAGATCATCGAACTGCCCAACAGTGCCGGGAACCACTCCTCCCCGTTCATCACGGAGAATACCGAATATGTAGTGGCGGGTACCCGCTTCAGCGTGCCGGTCGGCGACAAGACCGACGTAGCCATCGATTCGTATAAGAAGAATTTCAAGGGTACGATCAGTTTCATCCGTGTCGGGAAAGAGGGCGAGATGGACATCGCCTTCCAACTCCTGCTGCCGGGAGTGAACTTCGACCTGAGCCATGCCGGTAAAGGGCCCAGCCACGGCTGGTTCTTCTTCAGCTGTTACAATACAGAGCAGGCCAATACACTATTGGAAGTAAATGCCTCGCAGCGCGACAAGGACTTCATCCTAGCTGTCAACTGGAAGAAGGCCGAGGAATATCTCAAGGCCGGGAAAGGCGTGAAGCAGCAGGTCCGCTATGCACATAACACCTGGGATGAGACGACACATACCGGTAAAACCGAGATCAGAAAAGAAGTCACCGTACTCGATCCCGCCATCCTCAAAGAGATCTGCTACTTTATTCCCTGTCCCAAATCCCCGCATGGTTGTGATGTAGACCCCACCGGTGAATACATCGTAGGTAGTGGTAAACTGGCGGCATTGATTCCTGTATTCTCTTATACAAAATTGCAAAAAGCTATTGCGGACAAGGCTTATGAGGGAGAATTCGAAGGGATCCCCGTGGTTAAATATGAAGCCGCCCTGCACGGGGAAGTAAAGAAGCCGGGCCTCGGTCCATTGCATACCGAATTTGACGGCAAAGGCAACGCCTACACTTCCTTCTTCGTATCCTCTGAGATAGTGAAATGGAACATCAAAGACCTGAAAGTGCTTGATCGCGCTTCAACTTTCTATTCGATCGGACACCTTTGCATCCCTGGTGGCGATTCCAAAAAGCCTTCTCCGAAATATGTGATCGGCTATAACAAGATCACAAAGGACAGATACCTGCCTACCGGACCAGAACTGGCGCAAAGCGCACAGATCTACGACATTAGCGGCGACAAGATGCAGCTCATCCTTGATTTCCCGACCATCGGCGAACCGCACTACGCACAGGCTGCTCCGACGGAACTGATCTCCAAGAATTCAACGAAGATCTTCAAGATCGAAGAGAACAAACACCCTTACGTCTCCATGGGTGAGAAGGAAACCAAGGTCACCCGCGAAGGCAATAAGGTGCATGTGTGGATGTCATCCATCCGTTCGCATTTCTCGCCGGACAATATAGAAGGCGTTAAACAGGGTGATGAAGTGTATTTCCATGTGACCAATCTGGAACAGGACTGGGATGTACCGCACGGTTTTGCCATCAAAGGCGCCAATAATGCCGAGTTGTTGATCATGCCTGGTGAAACCCAGACACTGAAATGGGTACCGGATCGTACAGGGATATTCCCGATGTACTGCACCGACTTCTGCAGCGCATTGCACCAGGAAATGCAGGGCTATGTCCGCGTATCACCTGCCGGCAGCAATGTCCCGCTGACTTTCAGTACAGGAAAGCTTCCCAAGGCTGACACCACCAGAAAGAAATGACGACCGTATTTGCTGCGTACAAACCAGAGCATGCCCGTCTTCGGGCGGGCATGCCTTACCCCATAATTCCGAACCATGAACAGGCCCATTGCAAATATCACCCG
>CAJBPC010000503.1 GCA_903957405.1 uncultured bacterium
GCATCGAAGAAAGTCTGTGCGCCCTCGGCCAAATGCACGTTGTTCAATGGATCCAGCAACCGCAGACTGTCGGGGATGATGGCGTTCCTTAGGAAATCAATCTGCACGGCCTCACTGCTCTGCCATGCGGATTTATAGGCTTTCGCCATGATCCGGGCATTCGCGGCAATGGTCAGTTTATTCCGGAATATCGGCGAATGCAGGCTGTCGGGCTCACTGCCATCGAGGGTGTAGCGGATCTCCGCGCCCCTGACCGGATGCCCGAGCAGCACATCGACCGAATCCCGAAAGACGAGCGTGCTGTTCTTCACCTGCGGGGGATTCAGCTTCAACATGTCCATGCCCTCGAATCCGGAGCCCCCGACGAAGTCGATCCCGGGGAATGACTGCCGCAGTCCAGACAGATCCTGCGCAGATACGTCCGTGTTCCAAATGGTGACCATGTCGAGCCTCTTAAATGCCGGCAGGGCACCCTTGAGGCCGCTGTAGGTGACCTTCGTCCCGGAGAGTGACAGTGTCCTCAACTGTTTCAGCGAAGCGAGTTCGCGCAGGCCCCGGTCGGTGATGTCTGAAAAATTAAGCTCTAACCGGCGCAGGTTGACAAATGGGGCGATCCGTTTCAGGTCATCATCGCGGACGGGCAACTTGTTAAGCTTTAGTGTGACGACCTGTTGCCGGATGCCATCCAACTCTTCCAGTTGCTTTACGCCATATCCGTCGCGCCGGTAGATGCTGACTTCCAGCGCCGGTGACTGCATCGAGACATGGGAGATGTTGCGGTCATTGGTATTCAGCTTTGCGATCAGCCGCTCATCCGCCGCCGGAAAATCAAAGAGGCTGGAGGAGTCTGTGACCGGCGTGACAAAGGCCGCGGCCATGATCCTGAGGGAATCGTTTTCCGGCAGGGAGATCAGTTTTTTATGGAACCCGATCTCGTGATTGATCCACAACGACAGCAGTGTGATCTCGGATGCGGTGAGCTGCGCATTCCCGTCAGGCGGCATGTGTTTTTCCTGGTCGATCGGCAGATGGATGCGCTCCATCATCAAACTGGCATCGCTGTTCCCGGACAAAAACAACTTGCCCGTTTTGCCACCTTTCAAAAGGCCCAGGCTGTCGGTCAACAGCAGTTCGCCTTTTAATTTATTTTGGTTGTGGCAGGTGACGCATTTCCGCTCGAGTATCGGCTGAATGACATCGGCATAGACAACCGCCTGATCGATCGTGACCGGCCTTATATTTATTTTTTGGGTGATGGGTTGTAGGATGTAGCCATCGCCGTGTGTCAGCGTGGCACCGTAATGGCCGGTCATCAGGAGCAGGCCCGTGACCGACAAGGCGCTGATGCGCGCGAAACCCTTGCCATACCAGGCTTTACCGCTGATGAAGCAAAGTGTCGAGGCCGCAAAGAACAGCAGCGCGCCCATCCACCGGTGCCATGGCAACGCATCGCCGGCATATCCTTCCTCACGCGACAGGAACAGTCCCATGACGACGGTGATGCCCGCCAGCCAGGTGCCGGCAAGCAATACTGCCCGACCGAAACGGAGGAAAGCCGCCGACTGCTGACCGCCATTGCTGAAGCGAAACAGGTCCATCCAGACCGCCATGCCCAGTAGCACCAGGGGGAAATGCAGCATCATCAGGTGCATACGCCCCATCGGTTGCAGCCAGTAGGGCAGGACCAGCCTGTCGGAGAACAGGAGTAGGAATAACACAAATATGTTAAGTACGATCAGCCCCTGTCCCGCGGCCTGCCTGAGTCTTGCATTCATCGATGAGTATTGAGGCGGTTGGAATGATTTTTAAAATAAATATCAACTCAGGATGCCATTGACCAGCTTGCCGGCCACATCCGTGAGCCTGTATCGGCGGCCCAGGTGTTTGAAGATGAGCTTCTCGTGATTCAATCCCAGCAGATGCAGGACCGTGGCATGGAAGTCGTGCACATGGACGGGATCCTTGGCGATGTTATACCCGAAGTCATCCGTTTCGCCGTAGACGATGCCGGGCTTGACGCCACCGCCCGCCATCCAGATCGTGAAGCAGCGGGGATGATGGTCGCGGCCGTAGTTGTCGGCCGTCAGCTTGCCTTGCGTGTAGCTGGTCCGGCCGAATTCGCCGCCCCAGATCACCAGGGTTTCATCCAGCAGTCCCTGCTGCTTCAGGTCGGTCACCAATGCGGCGGATGCCTGATCGACATCCTTCGCCTGGCTTCTGATCTCGAAGGGCAGGTTGCCATGCTGGTCCCAACCCTGGTGGTACAACTGCACGAAGCGGACGCCCTTCTCCGAGAGCTTCCGCGCCAGCAGGCAGTTGGCGGCAAAAGTGCCCGGCACCAGGCAGTCCGGGCCGTATAATTTGACGATGCTGTCAGGCTCCTTCGACAGGTCCATGACCTCCGGCACCTCCGTCTGCATGCGATAGGCCATTTCATATTGCTTTATCCGGGTCATGATCTCTGGATCCCCGAATTCCTGATAGGCATTGTTGTTCAATTCCGCCAGATGGTCGAGCATGACCCTTCGCTCATCCCGGTTCATGCCGTCGCGCAGGTAGAGTACCGGGTCTTCGCCATTGCTGAACTGCACGCCCTGATGCACGGAGTCCAGAAATCCATTCGCCCACAGTTTCGAATAAACGCCCTGGCCGTTCCCGATGCCGCGGGATAGCAGGACGGTGAAGGCCGGGAGGTTCTTATTTTCATTACCCAGTCCGTAGCTGAGCCAGGAGCCCATGCTCGGGCGATTCCCCTGCTGCGCGCCTGTTTGCAGGAAGGTCAGGGCCGGATCATGGTTGATCGCCTCCGTGTACATCGACTTGATGATGCAGATATCATCCGCGATCCTGGCGGTGTAGGGCAACAGGTCGCTGATCCATGCCTGTGACTGTCCGTATTGTTTGAAGTCAATGAAGGAGCCGACCAGGGGAAAGGTTGCCTGATTGGCGGTCATGCCGGTCAGCCGCTGGTTGCCGCGGACGGATGGCGGCATCTCCAGCCCCTGCATCTCCCGGAGCTTCGGTTTGAAATCAAAAAGCTCCTGCTGCGCGGGGGCGCCATTCTGGAACAGATAGATGACCCGCTTCGCCTTCGGGGCGAAATGCGCCACACCGTCTGGAAGCGCGTCGTCATTGAATCCGAGCCTGCTGAACAGGTCTGGCATCAGCAGCGAGCCGAGTGCGACGCTTCCGACGCCCAGGCTCATGGTAGACAGAAACCTGCGCCGGTTCATGTTGAGTCCGTGTTCCAGCATTTCTTTTTCCATGGATGCGGATATTTGTATTTATTTAAATGAATATAAGCCTAGGGCCTGGTGATCGTCTCTTCCAGGTTGTAGATGGCGGAGACCACCCGCATCAGAGCGGCGAGATCCGTCATATCTATTTTTTCCGGCAGGGGATATTCCCCGACGTCAAGCGCCTTTCGGGCCGCAGCGGGTGTGAGGCTTTCGCGTTCGTGGCGGTAATATCCATGCAGCAATGTTACTTCTTTCGGTCGCGGCTTTCTGCCGACGATCAGCCGGTATGCATCCGTGATCTTTTGATCCATGCCGCCGGTCTGCTGCAAAAGCCTGGCTGCCAAGACGCGGGAGGCCTCGAGTACGGTCGGATCGTTCATCATGACCAGCGCCTGCAGGGGCGTGTTGGTCCTGAGCCTTCGCATCTCGCAGATGTCGCGGTTGCTGGCATCGAAGATGGCCATGGAAGCGGGCGGCACGGTCCGTTTGATCAGGGTATAGAGGCCGCGACGGTATAGTTTGTCGCCCCGGTCCTGCACGTAGATGGATAACAGTCCGCGGCCGGATGTGGCTCCTTCCCAGAGGCCGGGCGGCTGGTAGGGCTTCACGCTCGGGCCGCCGATGCTGCGGTTCAGCAGGCCGCTGCTGGATAGCACCAGGTCGCGGATGAGCTCCGCATGCAGTCGATACCTTGGACCCCTTGCGAGCAGGATATTATCCGGATCGACCGACAGGCTTTCCTTCGTCATCACGGAGGATTGCCGGTAGGTCGCCGAGGTGACCATCTTTCTGACCAGGTATTTTATATCCCATCCGTGTTCGATGAAATCAACGGCCAGCCAGTCGAGCAGTGCGGGGTGGGAGGGCAGTTCGCCTTGCATTCCGAAATCCCCCGTGGTCTTGACGATGCCTTTGCCGAAGAACTCCTGCCAGAGGAGGTTCACGTAAACCCTGGCCGTTAGCGGGTTGTTCCGGTCGAACAACCAGTTGGCGAGGCCCAGCCTGTTTTTTGGCAGGGATTTGTCGAACGGCAGGATGGCGGCGGGTGTTCCCGCTTCGACCACATCGCCCGGGGCGTCATAGTTCCCGCGGATCAGGACATGTGTGGGGCGGACGGTGTCGATATCCCCCATCACCGACACGATCAGTTTGCCGGTGTCGGTCTTGTTGATGAAACGCAGCACCGTGTCCACTTCTGCAGAGGTGATTGTCATGAACGGTTTCTTCGCGTAGGTTTCGGGTCCGCCGATGACGGATTCGATGCCCACTTCGCGGACGTTGTTGAAGAAGGCGAATAGCTGGTAGTATTCTTTTATCGAGAAGGGATCATATTTATGGTCGTGGCAATGGGCGCATTCCGTCGTCACCCCCAGCAGTCCCTTGCCGAAGAGGTCTGCCCGGTCGGTCACATACATTGTCCGGTATTCCTCGGGGATAACCCCGCCTTCCTCTGTGATCTTATGGTTGCGGTTGAATGCCGTGGCCAGGACCTGTTCGCGGGTGGCATTTGGCAGCAGGTCACCTGCCAGCTGCCAGGTGACAAAATCACGGTAAGGAATATTGCGGTTGAAGGCATGTATGACCCAGTCGCGCCAGGGCCACTGGGTGCGATAGCCGTCGTCCTGGTAGCCGTACGAGTCGGCATAGCGGGCGAGGTCAAGCCAGTGGATGGCCATCTTCTCGCCGTAGGCCGGTTGTTGCAGGAGCTGGTCCACTATTTTTTCGTAGGCCGTCGGTCCGTTGTCGGCCAGGAAGCGGTCCATCATCTCCAGTGTAGGCGGCAGACCGGTGAGGTCGAGGCAGACGCGGCGGAGGAGTCGTTCCTTGTCGGCCGGGTCATTCGGCGATAGGCCTTTCTGTTCCTGTTTGGCGAGGATGAAGTGATCGATCTCGTTGCGCGGCCAGTCGGTCTGTTGGATCTCGGGCAGTGCGGACTTTCGGGGTGGCACGAAGGCCCAGTGTTTTTCGTATCGGGCGCCCTGTTCGATCCAACGTTCGATGAGTTTTATTTCTAGCGGGGTGAGTTTAAGCGGCGAGGAATGGGGCGGCATCACTTTGGACGTATCGGTGGTGGTGATCCGCAGGAAGGCTTCTGACTGCTCGGTTTTTCCGGCGACGAGGGCATGGGCGTTGGGGTGCTCTTTCAAGGCGGCGAATGCGCTGACGGGGTCGTCCATGCGCAGGTCGGCCTTTCGCTTGTTGGCATCCGGTCCGTGACAGGTGAAGCATTTGTCGGACAGGATCGGACGGATGTCGAAGTTATAGCTGACGGAATCGGGGAGATCGTTGGATGCCAGAAAGCCTTGCGGGTTTTTTTCCCAGAGGGAGGAGATGAGTAGCATGATACCCGCCAGGGCCAGGGTGGTGGCAAGGATCTTCCAGGGCATGCGCATATCGTTGGTTTAGGGTGATGGCAAGTGAGGACATGAATATAGGAATTTTTGGGTGATGTGTACCATGCCCGGCAGTAGCGGGGTAAGTGAAATGGGTACCTGACACCATCGAAATCCTTATACATGATTTCGTTAGTTTGATGGATGTTAGGGGGGCTTAAAAGAACCCAACAATGCATGATCTTTTTAAACCAAATAAAGTCTGTGCAACTTTCAATATGAAAGTGTACTTGAACAAAATCCATTAAACAAAAAAAAGATTCTGAGAAAATATCTGAGAATCTTTTTTTTAAACTTAATCTTTGAAACTATTTACTAAGCATTTGTTTTATTTGTTTTTCTAAAGCATCTAATCTTTCTTTTAGCGCCTTAATTTCTTTGTCTTGATTGCTAATCTTTAGATCCTTTTCTGCACTCTCCTCTTGAATTGCTTTTACAATCACAGGCAATAAATTTCCATAACGCGCTTCTAACTTTTCTGGATTGTTTTCACTTACCAAATCAAGATTATCACCAATGTTAGATTGCTTTTGTAAAGCCAATAATTCTTGCGCTATAAAACC
>CAJBPC010000504.1 GCA_903957405.1 uncultured bacterium
AGGCGCAGCTGTTGATGCTTGCTTCGCATAATATCCTCAATCCGCAGAACGGAACGCCGATCACCCTTCCTTCACAGGACATGGTGCTTGGTCTTTACTACCTTACCAAAGGGAAGAAGACCATGGGCGACGAGACGATCCGCGGAGAGGGCATGATTTTTTACAGTCCGGAAGAGGTGATCATCGCCCATAACGAGGGGCGCGTCGACTTGCACGCGTACATAAAGGTAAAAGTGCCTGTCCGCGACCCGGCCACTGGGGATCTGTCCATAAAGCTGACAGAGACGACGGTGGGACGCGTCATTTTCAATCAGACCGTGCCAGCCAAGGTCGGGTATGAGAACACGCTGCTGTCAAAGAAGAATCTCCGGGAGATCATCGGCAATATCATCAAGATCACCGATGTCCCTACTACTGCGCGATTCCTGGATGCGATCAAGGAGCTCGGTTTCCGCACGGCATTCCGGGGTGGCCTCTCGTTCAATATTGAGGATCTTGTGGTTCCAGCGATGCGTGAGCAGATGATCGAACAGGCTGCCGTCGAGGTGCAGGAGGTTTGGGAGAACTACAATATGGGTATCATCACCTACAACGAGCGATACAACCAGATCATCGACATTTGGTCGAGGGTCGATATGAAAGTGACGGAAGTCCTGATCCAGGCGATGGCGTCTGACAAGCAGGGTTTCAACTCGGTATATATGATGCTTGATTCGGGCGCTCGTGGTTCGAAGCAGCAGGTCAAACAGCTCGCCGGTCTGCGTGGCCTTATGGCCAAGCCGCGGAAGAGCGGATCTTCCGGTTCGGAGATCATTGAGAACCCGATCCTGGCGAATTTCAAGGATGGTTTGAGTGTATTGGAATATTTCATCTCGACGCACGGTGCGCGGAAGGGACTGGCAGATACGGCACTTAAGACTGCGGATGCCGGTTATCTTACCCGTCGTCTGGTGGATGTCGCCCAGGATGTGGTCATCACGGAGTCTGACTGCGGCACTTTGAGGGGTATTGCAATCAGTGCGCTGAAGGACAACGAAGACATTGTAGAGCCGCTCTACGACAGGATCCTCGGACGCACTTCGCTTCATAACGTGTTCAATCCGTTGACGGATGAGCTTATCGCCAATGCGGGCCAGCTCATCACCGAAGAAATAGCAGAAGAGATAGAGAAATACCTCGAGACGGTTGACATCCGTTCGGTACTCACCTGCGAAAGCAAGCGAGGTGTGTGTGTGAAGTGTTACGGCCTCAACCTGGCGACAGGGCAGTTGACGCAGCGCGGAGATGCGGTGGGCATCATTGCGGCACAGTCGATCGGAGAACCGGGCACACAGCTCACTTTGAGGACCTTCCACGTGGGTGGTGTTGCGGGTTCCACTTCAGTGGAATCGCAGTTGGTCGCCAAATTCGATGGTACGGTCCAGTTTGATACGTTGCGGACCGTTATTTCTAAGACTGCGGATGGCACGGAAGTGGATATTGTTATCGGACGCACCGGTGAGATGAGGATCATGGATCTGAAGGATGACAGGTTGCTTATCACCAACAACCTTCCTTATGGTTCCACGCTGTTGGTCAAGGAAAATCAGAAAGTGATAAAAGGCGATGTCATTTGTACATGGGATCCTTACAATAACGTGATTCTATCAGAGCAGGAAGGGGAAGTGATCTTCGAGAGCGTGATAGAGGGCGTGACCTTTAGGGAAGAAGCCGACGAGCAAACGGGTCACCGCGAGAAGGTGGTCATCGATACGAAAGACAGGACAAGGATCCCGTCAGTCAACATCAAGTCTAAGAAAGACGAAAAGTCCTATAACCTGCCGGTTGGTTCCCACATTGCAGTGGATGACCATGACATCGTCAAGCCGGGCACCGTGCTCGCCAAGATACCTCGTATCCTGGGTAAGTTGCGGGATATCACCGGTGGTCTGCCGCGGGTGACGGAGTTGTTTGAAGCGAGGAATCCGGGTAATCCTGCGGTGGTTTCAGAGATCGACGGAGTCATTTCCTTCGGCCAGGTGAAACGCGGTAACAGGGAGATCAAGGTCACGGCAAAGGATGAAAAGGAAAGGAAGTATTTGGTGCCGATGACGCGTCAGATCCTCGCACAGGATGGAGATTTCATCAAAGCCGGAACGCCACTTTCCGATGGGCAGATCGCACCGAGCGATATTCTCTCTATCAAAGGACCGTTTGCGGTGCAGGAATATGTTGTCAATGAGATCCAGGAAGTATATCGCCTGCAAGGTGTGAGGCTGAACGACAAGCATATTGAGGTCATTGTACGTCAGATGATGAAGAAGGTTGAGATCGTGGATCCGGGCAACACTCGTTTCCTTGAGGGAGACCTGGAAGACAGGATTGATTTCAACGATGTGAATGACTGGACCTATGACAAGAAGGTCATTTTGGAGCCTGGCGATTCTGCCAAACTCAAAGCGGGTCAGATCGTCAGCTTGCGGGAAGTAAGGGAGGAGAACTCCATCCTTCGCAGGGCGGACAAACGCCTTGTGGAATTCGAGGATGCCAAGTCTGCAACCTCCCGACCGGTGCTTTTGGGTATCACCAAGGCATCTCTGGGTACGCAGAGCTGGATATCAGCCGCATCATTCCAAGAGACGACGAAAGTGCTGTCATCCGCCGCCATACAGGGCAAATGCGATGATATGATCGGACTGAAGGAGAATGTCATTACCGGTCACCATATTCCTGCAGGTACGGGTCTCCGTGAGTTTGAGAACATGATTGTCGGCAGCAAGGAGGAATACGAATTGCTCCAGTCCACCCGCGAGGCCATGAGCTTCGATGAAGATGAGTGATCTGACATTCGAAACGATACGGGAGTGGGATAGATGTCCCGCTCCTTTTTTTTATCATTAAAGCACGCAAAACTTGTCCCCGCAGGGGTAATTCTGTACATTGCCCTTCCATTTTCAATAAACCCTCCATGAAGAATATTCAATCGACTTTAAACATCATCCTCGCAGCGGCCATCGCAGTGTTGTTCTTTTTGCAGTTCAAAGGCAGTTCCGGTTCGGCTGGCGGCAAGAGTGCCTCGAAAGCCACGGATTCCGCAGGTGCCAGTGTGCTGAAGGTCGCCTATGTGGATCTTGACAGCATACAAGTGAAGTACACCTATTACAAAGAGAAAACCGATGAATTTGCCCGTAAGAATGAGAGTGCTGAAAGGGATGTGAACAATGCCTTGCAGAAACTCGAAAATGAGCGTGTCGCCTTCCTTCAGAGGGGACAGTCCATTACCCAATCTGAAGCCGAGCGTTTCCAGCAGGAGTTGCAGCGCAAGTTCCAGAATATCGAAGGTCAGAAGAAGAACCTCGAGAAAAGCATACAGAGTGAAGGTGCGAAGACAATGGAAGACCTGAAGAAGCGCATCGACCAATATCTGGTGGAATACAACAAGAAAGCGAAGTACTCTTTTATTTTCTCCACCAGCAGCGCCATCGATGTGCTTTTCTACAAGGACAGCGCACTCAACATCACGAACGAAGTGGTTGCGGGCCTGAATGCGGCGTACAATAATTCCAGTACGAAATAACCATCAGAAGGTTGAAAGTCATAACTTGAAGTCCCTGCAATCAGGGACTTTTTTTTTATTTAACGGCCATAAACGCATATAGATGTCAGAGTCCACGCAATTCAAACCCAGCCTTAGTCTGCTGGATGCAACGATGCTCGTTGCAGGTTCCATGATCGGTTCCGGAATATTCATTGTCAGTGCAGACATCACCCGGAATGTGGGGAGTGCGGGTTGGCTGTTGTTCGTTTGGTTCATCACGGGATTTATGACGATCACTGCTGCCGTCAGTTATGGAGAACTCAGCGGGATGTATCCAAGGGCGGGTGGGCAGTATGTGTACCTTCGGGAGGCGTATAATCCGCTTATGGGTTTCCTCTACGGGTGGAGTTTTTTTGCAGTGATACAGACTGCCACCATCGCCGCTGTGGGGGTGGCATTTGCACGGTTCACCGCATACCTATTCCCGGCAGTTGGGGAGAATCATATCCTTGTGGATCTTCCTTACCTCAAGATCTCCGCCGCTCAACTCACGAGTATCCTCATCATCATCCTGCTGACATATGTCAATACCAGGGGGGTAAGGGAGGGGAAAGTCATACAGACCACTTTCACCGTATCTAAGCTGATCGCTGTTTTTGGTCTGATGGTTTTCGGGTTCCTGCTGGTAAAAGAGAGCCATTGGGCCGCCAATTGGGAGACCGGCATGAATGCCATGCAGGACCTTGGCCAGCAAGGGGAAGGCAAAGTGCCGACGGGGTGGACACCTATTTCCGGTGTCGCATTGCTGGGTGCGATAGCCGCTGCGATGACCGGTTCCATCTTCAGCAGTGATGCGTGGAACAATGTCACTTTCATTGCGGGAGAAATCAAAAATCCAAAGCGCAACATCGGACTGAGTCTTTTCCTTGGAACCTTGGTCGTCACATTCCTGTATTTGACCGTGAACCTGATGTACCTGTACGCACTTCCTTTGCAGGACATCGCATTTCCTCCTTCTGACAGGCTTGCCACAACTGCTGCCAACAGGATCTTTGGAGAGAGCGGTACCGTCATCATCGCCCTGTTGATCATGGTGGCGACGTTCGGATGCATCAACGGGTTGGTCCTTGCCGGTGCCAGGGTGTATTACACGATGGCGAAGGACGGGTTGTTTTTTGCCAAGGCAGGTGTGTTGAACAAGAACGCGGTACCGCAGTGGGCGCTTTGGGCCCAGTGTGTGGTTGCTTCTCTGCTCTGCCTGAGTGGAGGGTATGGCAACCTGCTCGACATGATCAGTTTCGTGGTGGTGATATTCTATGTGCTGACCATTGCCGGCATCTTCATCCTGCGAAAGAAGCAGCCCATGGCGGAGCGCCCCTACAGGGCATTTGGCTATCCGTTCCTTCCGGCATTGTATATTGTCATGGGGCTGGCATTTTGCATCCTCCTGCTCATCTTTAAAACAACGTATGCCGCCTGGGGCCTGGCCATCACCCTGGCAGGCATTCCTTTGTATCATCTTGCCACCCGCAATAAGAAATAACCGACACTGACTATGCCGAAAGTGGATTTTGACCGGATCTTCAGGGAATTTCAGGGGGTGTCCGTAGGCGTGATAGGAGATCTGATGTTGGATACCTATCTGTGGGGACGTGTCGACCGCATCTCCCCGGAAGCCCCGGTACCTGTAGTGGAGCTTATCCGGAAGGACCACCGCATTGGTGGGGCGGGCAATGTGGCCCTTAACCTCACCGCTTTGGGGGCAACGGTCTCCGTGCTTTCCGTGATCGGAAAGGATGAAGATGGCATCCGGCTAAGGGAAATGCTTGAAGATCAAGAAATAGGCACGGACCATCTGATAGAAAGCAGGGCGCGCATCACGACAAACAAGACGCGCATCATCAGCCGGAACCAGCATATGTTGCGGCTGGACAATGAGGTCACTGCCGATCTGGAGACTGCGGAGGAAACCTCGTTGCTCGCTCAAGTCAGGGCTTTCATCGATAAGGAATCCCCGCGCATCATGGTCCTTGAGGATTACAACAAAGGGGTACTTACGGCAACAGTCCTGGCCTCTGTCATCGACCTGTGTCGCAGTAAAGGAATCCTCACCACTGTGGATCCGAAGCGCAGGAATTTCTTTGCTTACAAGGGGGTGGATATCTTCAAGCCGAATCTGAAGGAGGTGAAGGAAGGGTTGAACATCATCGATGACCGGGCGGACCATTCCATGA
>CAJBPC010000505.1 GCA_903957405.1 uncultured bacterium
ATGCAAGAGATCGGTACGAAGAATGTTACCGACTGCTCTTCGATACCGCGAATGATCTTTTCTCCCGGGATCTTCATTACAAGCAGAAAGGGAAACCGGATGATCCAAAGGAAAGGAACGGACAGAAGATCTTCTGGTCGAGGGGCAATGGATGGGTACTTGGAGGGCTCACCCGGATCCTGAAAGAACTCCCGAAAGACCATGCCGACAGGAGGTTCTATGTCGATCTTTATACCCGCATGTGTCACCGGATACTCGGTCTGCAACAGGCAGACGGCCTTTGGCGTTCCAGTTTGCTCGATCCTGAATCTTATCCCGGTGGGGAGACCAGTGGTTCTGGCTTCTATACCTATGCCTTCGCTTTTGGTATCAATAGCGGCCTGCTAGAAAGAACAGAGTACCTGCCCGCCGTAACAAGGGCATGGGACGCACTGAACAAATGCATCAACGACGAAGGAAGGCTTGGATGGGCCCAACCCGTCGGTGCCGACCCGCGAAGGAACTTCAACGCAGATAACAACGAAAACTTCGCGGCAGGCGCATATCTCCTTGCCGCCAGCGAAATCATCCGCATCCGATCCCTGAAAAAATGACCAGCATGAACCCTACAAACATGACATCCGCCATGAAACCCCAACTCATCCTGATCTGGTTGCTGCTACTGCTCTTTTTGGGTTGCAAGAAACAAGACGGTTCAACCCCATCACCAACTCCACCGCCCGTGACACCAGCCGAATACGTGCCTAGGCCGGTGCCGGTAGCGACCGATGGATATAGGATCGGGGCCTTCATGTGTCCGCTATGGACCTATGAAAAATCACCATCACACTGGAATAATCTTTTCAATTTTAAAGACAGACAACCCGTCCTGGGTTGGTATGAAGAAGCAAATCCCGAAGTCATCGACTGGGAGATCAAATACGCGCTGGAGCACGGCATCAGCTTCTTCAATGTTTGCTGGTACCGGGCGAAGAGCAATGAAGGAAGATCACCCATCGTAGAGGAATACGGACATTGGACAAGGGGATTGAAAAAGGCAAGATATGCGGACATGTTCAACTACTCACTCTTGTATGTCGATCAGGATCAGATGGGTGGGGTGGCCAGCTGGAACGACTGGACCGATAATCTGGTTCCATATTGGATCAATGAACATTTTAAAAGAAGCAACTACCTGAGGATCGGCAATAAACCCGTACTCACCATTTTCAATATCGACCAATTCATCACCGATTTCGGCAGCACTACCAAAGCCAAAGAGGCATTGGACTATTTCCGATCGGCATGTGTCAATGCCGGTTTCAGCGGACTCATTGTTTTCGGTGCGTATCACACGAATGTCAATGCAGACGTATCCGCCAAATACACTTCCATGGGCTTGGACTATTCAGTGTCTTATCACTGGCCCAGCTTCAGCGGACTCATCACGTCCATGCCACCGCCAAACGGTGATATCATGAACCATCAGATCACCGCATGGAACAAACTCGAAACAGCAACTAAGCTTTTATCCATTCCCACCGTATCGATCGGATGGGATTCATCGCCCTGGAATAATATCTACTACAAAGGTACATGGCGCCTCACGCCATCAGAATATGAGAACCTACTGGGCTCGGTAAAGGCATTCGCAAAAAACAAGACATATCCTGATGCGTCACTCTCAAAGACCATCATGTTGGACAATTGGAATGAATACGGGGAAGGCCATTTTATCATGCCGACACGCAGCCATGGCTTTCGGGATCTGGATGCCATCCGAAACGTGTTCGGTGACAGGACCACGCCGCATAAGGATCTCCGTCCCGAGGATGTGGGAAGAGGACCTTACTGAGATGGGTTTCGCCGCTTGCGGGTAATCTGTTCCATAACGGAAATATGCACCAGGTTTGGATGCGAACACCGCTACTGATGATGAATATGGATAGGCAAGGACAATGGACATTCCACAACGATGAAGCACTGCAGCACCCGGAAATGCCTGCAAGATGGTAGCCTCGGGCACTGGCTGTCTGCAAAACGAAAGCCCCGTTCCATTTACGAAACGCATAAAGATGAATATATCTCGAAATCATTCATTCATTCGGATCTCGGCTCTTTTGATGCTTTGGGCATGCACCATCCGCGCAAATGCTTCGATGGTGGACACCTCTTATCCCGTTCCAAGGCCGGTACCCGTTGAGACCCCCGGCTTGCAGCCCGTAGCGTTCATGTGCCCCCTGTGGGATGCCAGTCTGCCGCAATCACATTGGGACAAACTGAAGGCATATCCGGATCGGAAACCGGTCTTGGGCTGGTATGCTGAAGGAGATCCGGTCGTGGTGGATGCGGAAATAAAATTTGCCGTAGAACACGGTATTCGACATTTCAATGTATGCTGGTATCGCGAAAAAGCGAATGAAGGGAAGCGTCGTCTAAAAGAACTATACGGACACTGGACCGCCGGACTCAAAAAGGCGAGATATGCTGATATGATCCGGTATTCGATCATGTATGTGCATGAGACAGGCTCCTCCATGGCCGGCATTAAAAATTATCAAGACTTCAGGCGCAACCTTGTGCCTTATTGGATAAAGGAACATTTCCTGCAGCCGAACTATCATCTTGTCGGAAACAAGCCCGTATTCACGATATACCGCCCGGAGAATTTCGTAAATGATCTGGGAGGAGAGGAACAAGCCCGAGTGGCGATTTCCTTTCTACGTTCCGAGTGCCGTAAAGCCGGGTTTGCAGGCGTCGTGATCTTAGGAGAGTATCACGGATCTGCTGCGCAGGATCTGTCATCCATCTACAAGGGCATAGGACTTGACTATGCAGTGTCTTATCATTGGCCGAGTTTCACTCCCGGCATGCAAAAAGGAATCCCTTCAGCGGATAGCATCATACGATTGCAGGAATCAGCATGGCACAGCCTCTCGAAAGTCACAGGCCTCCCATCGATCCCTACAGCCTCTGTCGGCTGGGACTCTGCTCCATGGGGCCATGCCTACTATAAGGGGAGCTGGAGACTTTCGAAGGATGACTACTACGACCTGTTGATGCGCATCCGGAAGTATGCACAAGCAAATGCACTGCCCGAGCCACTCCTGCAGGGGATGTTGATGCTCGACAACTGGAACGAATATGCCGAAGGGCACCACATCTTCCCGACCGTGAGCGAGGGATTCATTTATCTGGAGGCGATCCGAAAAGCATTCTCCCCGGGTAGTCCGCCACACCACAATACGATACCGACATTTCCGACAACTTTACAAATCCCTTAATGATCATCCCGATGCAAGTAAGAAACTGTGTCTTATTTTGGCTGGCGTTTTTTTGTCAATCTTATTCATCCCAAGCCCAGTCAAAACCCAATGTCATTGTTATCGTGGCCGACGATATGGGTTGGGCCGACCTCGGCTGTCATGGCGTCCGAATGGATGTAAAGACACCATTTCTTGACAGCCTTGCCATGTCGGGTGTGCGTTTTTCCGCAGGATATGCCTGTGCTCCGGTATGTGTGCCTTCCAGGGCGGGACTTCTCACAGGAAGATATCCCAACAGGTTCGGTATGGAATCAAATGACGACGGTCCATTGCCGATCTCAGAGTCGACAATCGGCGATCGGATGCAATCGATCGGGTATGTCACGGGACTCGTTGGTAAATGGCACGTCGCCTCAGGATCCGTCAACAATGCCGTTCATAAAAAAATCCCCGCCAATGAAATCCTTTGGGGTGATAATGTACGCATTACCGATAAAAATCTCCCCGGTCAAAGAGGCTTCTCCCAGTATTTCTGTGGCGCCATGCGCAATTATGCCGCTTCTTTTGATCTTGATGGGAATGACTTCAAGGATCCTCCGGTTCTGGTCAATAACAACGGGTATCGGATTGACGTGCAGACAAAAGCAGCACTTGCCTTCATCCGGAAAAACAAGGATAATCCCTTCTTCCTCTATATCGGATATTTCGCTCCGCATGTTCCACTGGAAGCCCCAACAGTGTACACATCTTCATTCAGAGAAATTTCCGACAGCATACGATTAAAAGGGCTGTCAATGATCAAGTCTGTCGATGAAGGGGTGGGACGCATCCGCCTTTTGCTGCAAGCGCTCGACCTCGACCGGAATACACTCATCATCTTCACGAGCGACAATGGCGCTCCGCTAAAAAAAGGCATGTGGGACGGCTCTCTGAATGAACCTTTCGTCGGGGAAAAGGGTATGTTGACAGATGGCGGCATACGCCTTCCATTCATCATTTCATGGCCTGATCGCATCAAGCCCGGTCTGGTTTTCAAGCATCCTGTGATCTCCCTTGACATCCTGCCGACTGCAGTAGCCGCAGGCGGAGGGATGATCGATCAAAAGTGGAAGCTCGACGGGAAGGACCTTCTGCCTTTT
This sequence comes from uncultured bacterium, assembly GCA_903957405.1. Lineage (GTDB taxonomy): Bacteria > Bacteroidota > Bacteroidia > Chitinophagales > Chitinophagaceae > Pollutibacter. Next base: position 4,385 of record CAJBPC010000505.1, read on the forward strand.
CTTTCCGGTGTGCAAAAAGGCGAACCCCACTCCGCCCTGTTTTGGCGTTTTAGGAGCCAGGCTTCCATACGTTCCGGGGACTGGAAACTGCTATTCACAGCGCCTGACAAGTACTACCTGTTCGATATGAGGACGCCTGAAGGGGAGCATATAAACCTTGCCGAAAAGCATCCATCCGTCACAAAAAAACTTGCTGAAAAATTATCCCGGCATGTCGCAGATCTCATGCCGTCAGGACTGCCTACCCTGTCACTGGCGGATGATAAGGAATTGCTGGACCTGCATTTGAAGTGATCCTGCGATCTGATTCCGA
>CAJBPC010000506.1 GCA_903957405.1 uncultured bacterium
CACTTCCATGCATCGAAGCATATCTGATTTCGATGTTTTCCATTCCGTGAAATTGTCTACCTTGACATCGCCATTTAAACGGATGATGGGATCTCCTGTCAATTTGTTGATACATGATGATGTATCCTGATCGTCGATTTTCTCTGATGCATTATTTTTCATGAAAATTTGAAGGATGTCAACCAAGAAGATCATCAAGTTATTCCTGATCATCTCATGCTGTTCACCCGTGATGGGGTTCGCGCAGAAAGTGGTGGTCACGCCCAATGGTGGTAAATACCATGTCACCAATTGTCGCACCATCACCACTTCGACACAGACAAAAGCGGTGGATGTCACCGATGCGCAATCCGAAAAACTGACGGCCTGCAGTGTTTGTAAGCCTCCAACAAAGGCCAATGCGACAGGGGTGCAGTGTTCCGCAAAAAAACAAAGACGGTGCAAGATGCAAGCGGAAGACGGGCGAGAAGAATGGAAAGTGCTGGCAGCATGCGTGAACATTCGGCACTGGGTTGCTTGACCGCACCCCAGTGCCTAACGATGTCGCATACCCTAAATTCATGATGTCCACTGGTCGTGCACCACGCCGACCACATAGAGCTTTCCGTCTTTGGCTTTGAATACCAGCCTTAGGGCTGTCCAGTCGAGTCCGCCGTATTTTTCTTCGAAGCCGGGGAAATAGCTTTCGGTATATTGATTGTTCCTGAAAACCGAGTCGATGTTGTTCAAGGAATTACCGCGTCCCTTGATGCTGTTGATGGAGTATTCCGGTGCGTTCAAAAAGTCTGCGTTGTAGACAAATCTTAATGCATATTCTTCCCAGGTGAGTACCATGGGGAGTCCTGATCCGTCGAACTCGCCCCAGTTGATGCTCAACTTTCCCGGGTTGTTGATCATGGCCAGAAAGGATGCCTGAGAGAACTTTCGGTTGTCGGCGGTATCTATGTATCCGTATGGTGCGAAGATGATGCCTTCATCGGGATGGATATGAGCTGCAAATCCCTTGTAGTCTTTTTCTTTCAGCAAGGCGAGGATGGTCTTTCCGAACGCGGCCGTTCCGCTATCCGTATAATCGAAGGGAGTGGATTCAATGACCGCAGCCGTGCCGTCATCCTTTCCCTTGTCGGTATTCTTGCAGGATGCCAGCAAGAGCAGGCTGCAGACCATGACCAGGAGACTGTTTTTCATGTCGTTGAATGTTTCCGGAAAAATAGGCAAAAGCATTGCAATGCATCATGCGCTGCGGGTACATCATCATGCATCTGTGAAAAGGATGACGGGCGGGTCAGACGATGTGCTTGATGTGCCGAAGGGTATGTTTCGCCTGCATATGGATGTCTGCAATCTGCTTTTAGTTCCTTTTTTCAGCGGTGCATGCTCATATCATTCTGACCACATCCTCATACGCCAGCCTCTTTCGTTCACCGTAGATGCCTGCATCCGTTCCTTTCCCTACCGCCACGACCATGCAGATCTCCGCACCTTTCGGCAGATCCAGCAGCCTCGCCATGCGCACCCTGTCGAACCCTTCCATCGGGCAGGTGTCAAATCCTTCTGCGGTGACGGAGAGCATGAACGTCTGTGCCGCCAGGGCGCAGGATTTGTGCAGGATCACGCGTTGGTCGCCGCGGCCGCCGAAGCGCATGAAAGGCCTTGTCAATCCCACAAAGAAACTCGTCAGCATCCGCACCAGTGTGAAGATGCCGATTGGATCCTGTCCGTATACAAGCGGCATGAGCTTGCCGTAGTATGCCTTCATGAGCTTGGTTCGCTTCCGGTCAGCATCCGTTTCTCCCGCTTCAGTGGTCCCCTGCAAATTCCATTGCGCGTGTTTTCTCCACCAGTCTTGCCGAGTGAGGAAAACGACCAGGTGGCTGGCGGTTTTTGCAGCATTCTGCCCAAGGCAGAGGGGGACCATTTGTTGTTTTATGTCAGCAGAACTCACCCAAAGGAATTCCCAAAGCTGCATATTGCTGCTGTTGGGGGATAGCAACGCACGCTCGAGGCTTTTCCGCACGACCGAAGCGGGCACTTCGGCCTTGGTGTCGAATTTTCGGTTCGATCTTCTCTTTTGCACGATTTCATCGAATACGCTGGCATGCATGGCTTTTATTTATTGGATAAAGGTACGCTGCCGGGCGGAGAAGGTGTTGGATGTACGATCAAAAGTCACCGCTGTGCGCGATATGGTGTACCGTCAGACTGGCGTCGCTGGCGGATCTGGGCATGAACGGATCCGAACTGATGGCTGCTGACTTGTCATTTTAGATGGATCAGGTGCCTCCGTTGCCAACATTGGCAAGATCACCCACCGGGCAGTCATGAAGCGGGAATGGGCCGGACAGAAGATCGCTGCCGTTGGCAAATCGGGATCGCCGCTTTGTTGAAGAAGAAACGATGCCCGGACCGGAATTGTGCTTTCGGACCATGGCCGCTGAAGGGATTGATCTGTATAGAGCACGCCATCACCCATTCACTTGGAAGTCACGGACCCATGTAGATTGCTCCTGCCGGTATGACATTCATGCAAAAAAACAGATTAACTTTACAACATATTTCCTTCAAATGAAAATGTCATTCCACAAACTGACCAATCGCTATGCAGCC
>CAJBPC010000507.1 GCA_903957405.1 uncultured bacterium
CAAAAAATCAGAAATTTATGAAATACACTCCAAGGATAATCTATGGAATCATCATGCTCGCAATCGGGATGGGGTCCTGTGGTCCATCACAGCGCGTCACATCGTCATGGAAGAGTTCCGATTTCCAGGGCGGAAAGCAGTACCGGAAGGTATTCATTGCAGCCATCACCAGCAAACAGCAGGTGAAGGTCAATCTGGAAAACGAGATGGCAGCGGCAGCCTCTGCAAAGGGCCTGCAGGTGGTGAGGAGCGTGGACGTCTTCCCGACCACATTCACCAAGGAAAAAGGGCCAGACAAGGACGTCATGCTGGCAAAGATCCGTGAACTCGGCTGCGACCTGATCTTCACGACCACGCTCCTCGACAAGACCAGCGAAGCCCGATTCGTCCCGGGTAGTATTTATGCGCCTTTTCCTGGATACGGATACGGCTTCAGGGGATATTACAACTACTGGTGGCCGATGATGTATGATCCGGGATATTACACGACGGAAAAAACCTATTCGATGGAAGGCAACCTGTTCGATGTGGAGAGTGAGAAACTCATCTGGTCGGTGCAAACGGAATCATACAATCCTGAGAGTATCGGCAAGTTCAGCAAGGGCCTCACAGCGGTGATGATGGAAAGGGCCATGCAGGATCTTCGAATGAAATGAGGATGATCCCGATATGACATCGATGCCGTCAAGGTCTTGACAGGATCTTACGGCATATACGTCAGACCTTTCCCGGAGTAACCTAACCTGTTATCAGGCGGGATATCTTTCGCGCCAAGCCAGCATTCCGCCCACGAGGTTTTTGACATTGCTGAAACCCATCGTCTCCAGCATAAGGGCTGCCTGCCCGCTGCGGTTACCGCTGCGGCAATAGACGATCAATTCCTGATCCCTGAGTGCTTCCAATTCATCCACTTGAAAAGCCATGATGCGGCCTAAGGGATGAAGGATGCCTCCTATGTTGAAATCCGCATTTTCGTGCGGCTCGCGCACATCCACCAGATTTAGAGATTCCCCTGAGCTGATCCGCTGTTGCACTTCATCTATCGTTATGTTCTCCATATGATTTTATTTTACTGATGTCAAACTTACTTCCAAGAACTGAATAGACCTTAAAAATCTCGCGCGCCGTTTTGTTGGTTGGAATTTATCTCTATGACCGAATCCTGCCTTTCCGGTTTGATGACGGTCAGTTTGATGTCCATCATCTGTCCCGCACGGATCCTGTTGAGGACTTTATCCTCGGTATACCGGTCAGGGTTCTGCCAATACACGAAGCCTGCAGCCGTATCGGTCAGGTCGGCATCGGGAAGCACCACGCCCAGGGTGATGCCCGATGCATCCAGCATGGTCATGGCCTCGGTATATGTCAGGCCAAATAGATCCGGGACAGGCATGTCCTCATTGCCGATGCCGGCTCCGAGCACGAGTGATATCAGGGTGCCCATGGGCACTGCAGTTCCGGCCCGAATGGAGGAACCACCTACCTGTTGGTCTTTCACAGCATTTTTTGCGATGTCGGGCATATAGCTGGTATCTCCGAGTTTAAGCCCAACCGCCTTGAGTTCAAGGACTGCATTTCGGAACGACATGCCCAAAAGGTTCGGCATGGGTACGATCGGCGGGGTTTGTCGGTTCACGGTCAGGTAAATCGTTCGGTTCACCTTGACGGTGGCATCCGGGTCGGGAAACTGCTTGAGGATGGTCATCGGTGCGATGGTATCGTAGTAGAGGGAATCCTGCACCAAGACCGTGAAACCCGCATTTTCCAAGAGGATTTTTGCTTCTTGAACTTTTCTCCCCTTGACATCGGGCACCCGCAGGTAAGCTCCGTGTTTGGTCATGATTTCCAGCATCTGGAAGAACATGAAAAAGACCAGGACGGAAAGGCCAAGACCCAGCAGGATGTTCACCCATAAGGGTTTGGAAGCAATGGATCCGAAGATTGTTGTTTTTTTCTGCTTCATGCCGATGTTCTTGATAACGCCTCATCGAGGATGCGTGAATAAAAATCCTTCAATG
>CAJBPC010000508.1 GCA_903957405.1 uncultured bacterium
CACTCTTTCAGCATTTTTCAAAACCAATTGCTTGTCCAGCGTCATGGGTTTTGACTGTTGATTCAAAAATAGGGGTATTTGGTCATCAAAATGTGGACTTCCCTCTCGTGCACTTGCGCCATAAGTGTTGCTCGTCTCGATGATGGGCAAGCCTTCTTTTGGAAATCGAATGAAAGCCACATATGCATCGCCACCTGTGACTTTCCGTGTGCCATTCTTGTGAGGCACACTCCATTCCGGTGCCAAAAGGTCAGGCAGTCCGGGGGCGGGATATTCCTTCGAACCGCGCACAAGTTTTTGGATATCTCCTAAAACAGGGTCGGACTTCCCGAAATGTTTTTTCATGTAGTTGTGTATTTCAGCCATAACGGACACTGATTCAAAGGTGGTCAGCTTTACACCCTCCCTTCCCCTCATTCGGGAAGCCACGTATTCATAGACCATCAGAAATACAGCCGCACCCTTACTATCTGCATCACCCGTGCGATCCCATTGTTGCAGATTACGCAATAACGTGTCGTATAAGGGATAAGTGGATGGATCCAGCATGAACAATGTGTCGATATCGATAGGATAATGCAATTTCTCCGGCAGCTTCCGGCTGAATTTAATCGACTTGAACTGTTCGTAACCGAGCTTTCCCTGTTCCGGCATAAGCTCTAAAAAACGAATACTCCTATTATTGTGGTTGGTCTCCCAGCCATTGGCGCGGGGAAATGCATTTACTGAAAGATTATCCGCCGTTCCGGTGGCCAGGAAGGAAGAGTGATTTGTGTTGAACAAAAAACCACTTCCCGGATTGACATACTGAGGGAGATCTCGGATCCCATGGAATTTTGTCCAAAGTGTCTTTGAAGTATTACCGGGGAGTGTGTTTTTCCAGTCGAATTGAGGAGATTCATCCCGTACCGGCATCAATACGTTATTGACGTAGAAAATGGTATCGTATCGATCCGCATAAACAATATTGAACATCGACAATCCCTGTATGCTAAGGGCTTTGTAGAATTCAGTGAAGTTTTTTGCCTTGTTCATCCGATACCACTGTTCAAGTGCCCTGATCTCCATGTTGGCACCGAGCCTTATTGAAAAAACCCCCTGTTTGTTGCGCATGGTCGCACCATATTTACTCCATAACAGTTCGCGCTTCACGGCAACCGGTATCCCTTTCACATGAAGTTTCATTTTTCTGCTTTCCAGTTCCAACCACTGACCATCGAACATATACTGGTTTGCATTGGCGGGATTCATCTGCAGTTGAAAGACATCCACACGGTCGCAAAGATTCACGGTATGTGCCCATCCAAGGTTTTCATTAACACCATGCAGGATGCAGGGACCTCCGGCTAATAATCCTCCCAACGCATTCCACCCTTCTTCGCTCTGCAAATGAGCCTCATAAAAAGCCTCGGGCCCCTCATTGGGCTGGTGTGCATTTATCGCAAGGAAAGCCTCTCCGCTACTTGTCCTGGAAGGGTGAATGGCAATGGCATTGGAACCCATTTTATCATAGTCTATAACAGACGAAACCGTATTGTTGAAAATATTGGCCAGTGCACGGGTTGCACCGTTGAAAACCGTGAGCGACAATACTGATGATGCGATATAGTCTTTGATCGTGATCGGAAAGAGTTTAGGGTGCAGAACTTCCCCGGGGTGTGATTTTGCATAGTCGTTGAGCCCCTGCACATACCCTTCTGACAACCTAATGAAATCAGGTGACAACGTGTGCCATTTTTCATCTGTTATCTCCCTGCATCTGAATAACGAAAATGCATAGTCCCCTGAAACACCTTTCTTGCCGAGTACGCGCCCCATCAACCCCTTTGATGGCAACAAAAGCGTCTGAAGGCTTTTGAAATCATCCTCCGCATATGCCCATGCCAGGCCATAAGAAACCTCCGGATCGGTCTTTGCGAAAATATGCGGTATGCCGAAGCTGTCCCTGGCTATCGTAATACCCTGGGGATCGATCTGCGCACGAACCGAAGTCGTAACAAAAACAAAAAGAACAATAAAATATTTCATCAATGATCGTTTCTCTGATTTTCACATAATTATCTGACACAAAAAAGTAACGCATCCCCTTTCATTGATGATATTCATCATTGTTTAGAAACGTTATATGCCACAATTTACATCTACGTTCAGTAATTATGGAATCAATATTATAAAAGGCAATCGATAAAACACCCAATCATGTCAAAGTACTTGAAGCCTATCGCATTTTTCACCATTACGCTGCTTTTAAATATGATTTTTAGTTTTCATTCAACCGCTCAGAAAAGCGCAAAAGACAATAAACTGGAAAGCGATTGTTCATTTGCCCGAGAGGCATTCATCAGCAAGGATAAGCTGATGAAAAATCTGTTCGACAACGCCACTGCTTATGTCATTTTCCCAAATGTTGGCAAAGGCGGGTTCATCGTTGGTGGTGCCATGGGTAACGGTATCGTTTACCAAAAAGGAAAACCTGTCGGTAAAGCAAAACTGACACAGCTGACCGCGGGGCTGCAAGCAGGAGGTCAATCATATAGCGAGGTCATATTCTTCGAGAATTTGGATGTCCTTGACAATTTTAAAAAAAACAAGGTTGAATTTTCAGCTTCAGTCTCCGCTGTGATAGCTAACGAAGGTGCAGCTGGAAATCAAAACTATCAGGAAGGGGTGATGATATTCGTTCATGTCAAAGGAGGACTCATGTTTGAAGTATCTGCGGGTGGGCAGCAGTTCAAGTACACGGAATTCTGAGCCATTTCAGGCATAACGTGATTTATAATTTTAATAACACAAGAATGATGTGCTTTAAAAATCATGTATACCAATTGATTTCATCCATTCTCCACAAGTCTTTGTTTTACTGTCGAAACAGAAATCGCAGATTTTCAACAGAACCGAAATCCGTTCTCCGCTACTCCTGAATCACCGGGTAAAAAGTTCACTTCAGCCATTGAAAACTTCGGAATCA
>CAJBPC010000509.1 GCA_903957405.1 uncultured bacterium
CCATTGAGTTTTGCCTTTTGAATGTATGGAGATGTCGGTTTGTTTCCATGGGTGCGGATCTTGAAGGATTTTCCGGCGTAGTAAGCGGGATTCAACTGGATGGTGATCTCATCGAATACCGGACTCGTGATTTCATAAAATGGGTTTTGAGACTGATTCCCAAGCACGTTGAATAGTCCGATCGACATGAGTGCACTGATGGCGCCCATCTGCCCCTGGTCCTCATCGTGGCCGCCATAGCCCATGTCGGGCGTCACGCCTCCAAATGCCTGCTGCCGAACCCGGCGCACCCAGTATTGCGTCAGCCAGGGTTTGCCGGCATAGCTGAAGAGGTGCGCATTCGAACAACCTGGCTGGTTTGCATAGCTGACATATCCTTGGTTGTAATCATACACGAAATCACTCGGGGCAGACATTTCAAATGCATGGTTCAGCCGGTTTGAAAAACTATCTTTCCCTCCCATCATGTTCATGAGTTCGCCAATGCCATGCGATACCGACCAGGTGGCTTGCCAGGCATTGGCCTCTACCCACCCGGCTCCTTTCAGCGGATCACGATGGGTGAATGCTCCATTCCTGTCTTTGGGGAAGATGAATCCTGTCGTGCTGTCAACGCATTGCTGCCATCCCTTCGATCTTTTGCTGAAGTATTCCGCATCTTTCGAGAGCCCCAGCTTTTGTGCCATCTGTGAGAGTCCCCAATCCTGGAATGCCGCTTCTATGGTGATGCCGGCATTCCCCGGCCACCATCCTTTTGCATCATAGAACGATGCATCCTCCGGACTGCCCAGCATGCCACCGGGCATATGGTTTCTTTTCAGGATCCCGAAAGCATGCTTCGGATCGGATTTTTTCATGAGGCCTTTCATGTAGGTGCTTACCACGAGGTTCGAGGTGGGGCAGCCGGTCATGATATACGTGTACCCGCCACCGGTAGGTCCTCGCGGCAGCAGGGAGCCGTTATCCGCGTATTGCAACATGGAGGCCGTGATGTCGTCCATGACTTCCGGCCATGCAAGGCCCCATAGAATGTTCAGGTTCCATTGCGTGAGCCAGAATGCATCTGAATTGTACATATGGAACAGCGGTTTGCCGTCATCTCCCATCGGTAGCCTGCGGACCTTGAAAACAGCATCTGTGAAATTACCCGTACGGATACCTTCCGTTCGGTCGGGATAGTCGCCTGAGACGTCATCTGTCTTATGCCTGCCCAACAGCACATGCCAGAGATCGGTGTAAAATTTGATCCGGTCTTCGGTAGCCCCGCCTTTCACATCGATGCGACCGAGCCATTGATTCCATGTCTTTCGGGCATTCATCCTGATCGCATCAAAGTCCCAGGCCGGATTTTCCGCATTCAGATTTCTGCGTGCATTGTCGGTGCTGGTGTATGAGATCCCTATTTTCATTTGGAGCCGACCACCGGACTGGAGCTTGTCGCCTACCGTCAGCACCAGGCTGTCGCCGGAGATGTCTTTGAAGTCGAGGTCGGTCTGCATGCCATTGGTGGCTTTCCAAGTGTCAAGTGGTCTGTCGAACTGTATGACAAAGAAGATCCGTACGTCTTTCGGACCTCCCCAATACCTGTCCACAGAGCTGAAGGATCCTTCCAGTCCGTCTTTCCCGATCCGTTTCACCGTTGCTCCCGTCATGCTGCTGTTCGCCAGGAATCCGGAGAGGTTGATGACAATTCTTGCATCCGACGCTTTGCAATAGGTGAAACGGTACATGCTGGTTCGGTCCGTCACGGTCTGTTCCGCCCACACATCGTGCTTTCGCAGCAGTACGCGATGATAGCCCGGTTCAACCTGTTCATCCTCGTGTGAAAAGGGGGATTCCCATCCCGCTTCACCCATATTGGTGACATCATCCGCTGTGCCCGGCATGATCTCGAGGCCAGATATCATCCAGTCGTGGATTTGCGGGAAGCCAAGGATCTCAGATTCGTTGTAATTATAGCCCCCTCCATTTTGGTTTTTGTTGCGTGTGAGGGGTGCCGCGGTCATCATGCCGAAGGGAAGTCCACCTGTGATGAAGAAGAAATATCTTCCTCGATTCGTTTCAATGTATGGATCGACATAGGAAACATGGTCGCCTGCCGCATCTGCAGAAGAATAGATCTCGAATTCCGACAGTCCGAGATCCTTACCCGTCCCATCCGTGACCTCAAACTTCACCCATGTGATATTTTTTTTCGGAAACCGGATCTCTTTGCCCCAACCGTTATTGGGTATCTGGTTGACCCATATCACACTGCCATCGCTGAAGTGCAGCTTGCCACCGGCGACATGTTCTGCCAGGGATGGCCTGTCAAACATCACGATCCGTTCCACGGACACCTCCTTGTCCCAGGTCAATGTCACCCATGGGAAACGGATGTAGCCCCAATCCGTGGTGACGCCTTCACAGGCCCATTCACCTGTTCCATCCACTCCGATGATCCCATCCGTGGCATGGCTGGCCTGAAGCGCGGCGGACTTCCGGGAAGAGGACTCCACCCTTGCGGCAGCAGCGATGTTTCCCGGACCTGCAAATGCCTGAACGCCATCCATCACCAGCAGCATCAAAAAAGCCGAGACCTGTTTCATATTCATTTCCGTAAGATTTATTCATGGCGTCAAACCCGTCCTGAATGGCAGTGCGGGGAAGCCCTCTTGGTTTGTCAGATTCGTGACCGGGGCGTTGCTGAAAGCATATCTGACATGAACGGGTTTCATGACCGACCGGCTCTGAAGGTGCAATTCATCCCCTTTGATAAGCGCTGTTGCCGGATGAAAGATCCCGTCGGCACCCGCCAGCTCAAAATGGCGGGGTTGCCGACCATCGGACGTCATCAGCCCCGAACCTAGGGAGGATTTCTCGAAACGAACCAAGATGACGGAATCCCTTGATGCCATTTCAAGGAATTCCGGACCTCTGAAAACGATCGAGTCGAGGCCGTACGTGCGTGCGAGTGCTATTTTGGATAGCCGATATGCCAGATCCTGTTTGTTGGGAGGATGCAGTTCATTCGGATCTGCCAGGTCCATGGTGACGGCCATCTCCGTTCCGGCTACTTGTTTTCGGATGGCGGCCTGCGCCTCCCTGAATGCCGCGTAATAGGTGAGGGAGGGTGCTTCATTCCAGTGGTATGGCGCCACCTGGACATAGTAGAAAGGGAGGTCGGGGGTTTGAAACAAGTCTCGCCAATCCGCTATCATCGCAGCACACAGTCGGGTATACAGCATACCATCCATCCGGTTTGATTCTCCCTGATACCATATGACGCCTTTTAATGCGAGCCGGCGCAGGGGATGGATCATGGCGTTGTAAAACAATGTGGGCCTTACGACCTTCTCAAAAGTGACAATCGAATCCAACGGCTCTCGTGAAAGGGAAGAACTGTCATATGGAAGCAGGTATTTTTTATGGAGCAGGCTGTCAGCCGTCAGCGTTTTTCTTGACGTCCATGCCTGACCGGATGATCCACCGACGCTGCTCACGATCAAGCCGATCGGTATGCCTGTGGCCTGGTGGATATGGCGTGCGAATAAAAATGCCAATGCGCTGAAATCTCCTGCCGTTGATGGCGATGACACCACCCAGTTCCCCTTGCATTCTTCAACCGGTGTGCCCTTGAAATTGGTTTTCACGTCAAAAAGCCGGATGCCCGGCAGATCCGATGATTCTATCTCCTGTCTGTAATGCATGACTCCCATCAGCCAGGGGAGAAAGGGTTTTATGGTCATGTCCATATTGGACTGCCCACTGCAGAGCCACACATCTCCGATGAGCACATCTGAAACGGATCTGACCAGCCTGCCACATTGGATTTTGATGCCATGAGGGATGGTCTTTTTTCTGTCAGCCGCCGGAACGGGTATGGCAACGGACCAACGACCGCGGTTATCTGAAACCGTCTTGATGGTCTCGCGCGTCCAGCTGACAGTGATGTTAACGGGTTGTCGCGGGGATGCGAATCCCCATAAGTCAAGATCAGCCGATTGTTGGATGACCATGTGGTCACCGAGCGCTGTGCCTAGCCGGAGCGATGTATCTTCAGCATGCAAGACCGTCGGGGTCGCAAGCAATAGAAAAGTCGACAGGCTAAGGGTTTTGATGTTCATCGATCATTGTTCGTTGATGAAAAATTCACCCGAAAGAACCTGGGCCGGTAGTGGGTCGGGTATGTTTGGATGTCATTCCAGAAATCGAATGAATTCACATTATAGCTGATCAGAAGCTCGTCTTTTCCGGATAGGGCGGGATGTGCTTTTGCATTATACGCATAAATGGCTTTCCCGGGTTCGAGGGTGTTTCGCACATCAAATAGCGGGATGATGGGTCCGAAAGGTCCGGTAGGTGAAAGTCCCACACGTGCTCCGATAACCGTTCCGATGCCCTGGATCATGAAGACCATGAGGAACCTCCCGTCTTGGAGCGGGGTGATGCTCATTTCATTGGATACGCTGTCTGCCACCGGTATGGCAGCGGTGAAATCATTTGTCCATCCATTGGCGGTATGAAAGCGCCATGCATGGTGATCGGATACCTGTTCCGGCTTGAATCTGGCCACAAAAGCCTGTTTATTTTTGCCGCGGACTGCATAGGCATAGATAAACCCATCTTTTTTTGTTTTCCCGATGCGGCGTGTGTTGTCAAGTACGGCGGCACCGAAAGACAATCCATTTGACATCCTGCTGCCAAGAAAAAACGGGAGTTCCGTTTGCGTGTGGAGTCCGGGATCGGGGGTTCCGTTCAATGAAAATGACAGCATGCCATTGCCTTTTTCTTGAAATGCAAAAGGCACTCCCTGAAGTGAATCCCAGATCCTGTACTGGAAGATATGAAGTCTTTTTTCCTTTTTCCCGCTTATGAACCCATCGCCGAGCCATAAGTACTGGTCATTGGGATATCGATGTTTGGGTAACTTGAACAGGGAAGGATCCTCTGTGTCGAGGGTGTCCCAGACAAATCGGATGGAATCGATCTGTGCCGTATTTGACCACGCCATGGAATTGTGGATCATTTTGAAACCGGGAGGCATTGAATCGGATGCTGCCTCCCGGATGATGGTGTCGCTGAACCACCAGCAGACCTTCCCCGTGGGTTTCTTGCGCTGGCGTCGGCCGTAATCCACCCTTTTGGTAAAAATCCCATCCCCTCCCGACCAGCCTTTTTCCCGCAGAAACAACCCATTCAGGTCATCTGCGGCAGACACGGAGTGGGGGATGTCAAATGATTGTTTGGGCAAGTGGCACCCGATCGATAAGGTCATCACCATCCCAATGCCGCAGGATCGTATCAGATTGAAAGGCGTGCATGAGATCTGTGTCTTACGCA
>CAJBPC010000510.1 GCA_903957405.1 uncultured bacterium
CCAGGAATGCATCGGCCATGGAGAAATAAGCTGACAGTTGCTGCTCCTCGACATATCCCGCAAAATGCACATGGGCGGAAATGCCTTTCGCGGCAGCATATTCCTTGGCGATCTGCAGATCGGGACCCGCGCCCAGCAGGTGCAGCATGTAGGGTTTTGCAGCATGCTGGAGGGCCGCTATGGCATCCAGCATCACAAAAAGTCCGTAGTTGCTGATCATAGTGCCCATGAAAACGACGTTCACAAACCCGCCATAACGCACCTGGAGTGCGTCACGTAAATCCGCATCAGGCCTGCTGATGGAATCCGCATAGGCATAGGGCAGATAACTGACGGATTTGTCGGTCATTCCCGACTGCATCACACGATGCTTGTAGTGAAAGAACAGGTATTTGCTGGCACAAACGATATGGTCTGCGATGTACAGGGATCGCCGTTCGAAATACGCACCCATCATGCGTTTGAAGAACGACTGCCCCCTGATGCAGGAAGACAGTTCACTGTGTTCGATAGCGATGCGCATTTGCCTGGGGAGCATCCGCTTCCACACCCTGTTCCTAAAACTGTATGAGCAGTAGAACAGATGGTCGGGGGATATGTTCCGCACGATCCTGGTCTTCTGCAGCATCTCATGAAGCGGCCCGGAATGGGTGTAAAAATGAACGCTTATCCTCCGGTCGCATGCTGCGGCAATCTGCTCCCTGTTATCATGGCAATCCATTGCCACGATGGAGATGGAGTGTCCCAGGTCGGCGAGGTGATCGGCCATGCCGAGCGCACGCTTCATGGTCGCGATCTGCCGGATATTGCCCGTTGTGAGGAATGTTATCTTCATGGATTTGTGGAGGATCTTTGGCTGTCGTAATCGTAAGGATAAATATGATCGAGCTCGTTTTCCGGCATGTCATCCACAATCGACGGTTGCGCTTTCTCGGCTGCGAGGCCATCGAAGTACAGGTTCAGGGCTGCGATCAGTATGATGACGGCCGGGTCCATGATCCTTCGTTCCAATCCGAATGGAGAGAAGATGATGTCCCAGATGAAAAAAGCAAGGGTGAACAGGAAGAATATCCTGAACGGCACTTCCAGATGCCGGAGCATCCTGTAGAAGGTCACGGCGGCAAACCACAGGACGATCAACCAGAAGACGCCGCCCATGAAGCCCGCCTCCGCCCAGGAACCGAGGATATGTGAATGCGTGGGGATGGTGCCGAGTTCCATGAGGTACTCCGCATCATAGGTCGTGGGATCCATTTTGTTGATATAGATATAACGCTTCACGAACTCGATGTTTCTTGCCCAGGACCCGTATCCGATGACGGGAGACTCCATGATGGCGGGTAGGGCGATGGTGTATTCCATCCGTCCGCCCGATACGACATTTCGGCCTCCGGCGGTCTGCTTCTCGAACTTGTCTTTCGTCTTCTCCCCGAGCATGCCGCTGGCCGCCCCGAAGGAATAGAGCTGATAGATGGAGAAGATGGATACCAGTACGGGCAACAGGAAACGTGCGCTGAGGAAGGATCCGGAACTGAGGTTCGCGTGGAAATACCCTGCGAACAACGACAACAGACCGATGAACAGCGTGAGTCCGCCGAGGGAACGCGCATTGCTCATGAGGTGTATCAAACCGATGCACAGGAAGATGACCCCGCCCAACCGGTTCGTATTCCTCGATCTGCCGAAGCCGATCAGGAGTCCCGCCGTCATGGTGAGCAGCGGACCATATCCGAATTTCCAGTCAGCAAGGAATTCATTCTGGACGGTGTAAGTGGCTACGAACAGGGATGTCACATACCCGATGAAAAAAGCCGCCATCCTGTCAAGCTTGAACCGGGAGACATGTGCGATGACGATGATGTTCAACGCGAAGAAGATGAGCCTTGCCCATCCGCGCTGGTAATCGGCAATGAGTGACCGGTTCAGCATGTCGGAGAGCATCTGCATCGCCAGATAAGCCACCCATGCCAGCATGACCATGCGGAGCATCCTGTCCTGCTTGAAGTATGATAGGATCGACTTCCAGTTGAGGACGAAATACGACATCGTGATGATCTCTGAATACGTCAGCACGCCGATGAGGCTGACCCTCAGGAACACGAGGGATCCGATCAGGAATAGGAAGACATGTGATGGATAGATGTTCATATCATTGAGCTGACATAACGTGCTCGTATACCCGAAGTACCTTATCCGCGTACTGGTCCTGACGGTAGGATGTGCGGACGAGCATGCGGTTCATGATGCCGGCGCCGTCGAGGTCGCGATCACCGGTAGCGAGGCTGCGAATGGCTTCCGCCAGCAGGGTCGCATCTCCGGGCGGCAGGAGCAGTCCGTTGATTTGATCTTCCACGACGGAGCCTGCGTGCGGCGTGGTGATCACAAAACAACCGGAGGCCAGCGCTTCGAAGACGACGCGCGCCGAGCCTTCCATCAGTGTCGGGAAAACAAAGACGCGGAATTGCGCCATCAGTCCCGCCAGCTCCTCCCTCGGCAGGATGCCAAGGTGCCTGACACGGTGCCGGTAGCGAGTGATGAAATCGGCCCATGCCGGCTGTGCGTCGGCTTCTATCCCGCCGGCGATGGTCAGCGTCCATGGCATGTCATCCGCCAACGCCAAAGCGTTCATAAGCTGCAACGCGCCTTTTCGCTGTCCGAACCCACCGCAGAACAACAGGTCAAGTGCCGGTTTACGCGGCAATCCCCGCTTCAATGCATGGTCTGAAGCCTCGAGAAAACGGGCATCGACACCCCAGTGGACCACAGACAGCTTTGTCGGGTCGTACCCACAGATGGTGAACGTCCGTTTGACGAAATCGGAATTCACCAGGATATGATCGGCATGCTGAAAGTCTTCCAGGTACAGGCTTTCCAGTGGCGAGAGCGGCTGTGGCTCGAGGCTTTCCGGCAGCAG
>CAJBPC010000511.1 GCA_903957405.1 uncultured bacterium
AGGCCCGACAACTTGCAGGTGACATGCTGCCGTTCTGCGAGCAACCTGATGTTCGCAGCCCAGGCATGGTCAAATGCATGTCGCCTGATGCGGGGTTTTGCAATGTGGTCGACCACCATGCACAGTCCGGGGTGCCTGTCCGCAAATCCGATGGTCTGCGGGAGGTGTTTCTCGAAGATCAGCAAGTCATAGCACAACGGGTACCGGCTGAGCGCCCTGATGCCTGCATTGAAATCCGGTCGTATGATGAACAGGTCATCCGGTTCGTCATGCAGTACATGGCGAAAGCCCACGATCTTTTCAAGACCCGCGTATTTTTCCAGATGTTCCTCCACATGTGTGTCACACAGCGGGATCCAGCCGACAACACCCAATATCATGGGGTCGGTCGCCGCCAGGCCGAGCAGAAAATCCGTTTCCGCGGGCATTTGCCTTGCCTGCACGGCGATGGTGCCGTCGATACCGGCGTCCCGGAGCAAGGGCCTCAGGTCGTCCGGGAGGAAGTCGCGCCTGAGGCAGTCGTGCTCGTCGGACATCCAAACGTAATCGGTTGCATTGTACTTCCAGAAATGCTGGTGGCTGTCTATTCTCATGTTCAATAGATCCAATTAAGGTTTGATACCGGTGCCAAGATCTCCTGCACCTCCTTGAGCAGGTCCTCGTCGATGGGCTCGTATGCCCATGCCAGATTGCAGCGCACGGAATCAGGATCGGCACTGCTGAACATGGTCGTGGCAATATCGGGATTCCGGGAGGAGAACTGGATCGCCAACTTCTCGATGCGGGTGCCTTTCCTTGCACAGTGAAGCGCTGCCTGAGAAAAGACCGCCCGTTGGGCAGGGGTTGCCGGATGCCATTTTGGGGCGCCGCGGGAAGTAAGCAGTCCGGATGCGAAAGGTGATGCATTGATCATGCCGATCCCTTTCTGTCTGGCCAGTGGCAGCAGGCCATTCAGCCGGGTATCGTTCAGGCAATGGATGTTATGGGAAAGTCCGACATCGATCAGGCCTTCACGGATCACCTGTTCCCAGAGATCCACCGGATACATGCCGATGCCCACCGCGTCCACCCTGCCCTCCTGTTTCAGTTCGAGCAGCGTCTGCATTCCCTCACCCAGTGCCCACTGGGTATGTCGCCTGCCTTCGTATTCGATGTCATGGAGGAATACGATGTCAAATCGATCGACACCGATCCTCCTGGCACTGGCGTCCAGCGATCTTCTGATACCGTCTCTGCTGTAGTCAAAGCTGTCATGCCCGTAGCTGTCGGCCGATGTGTTCTTACCCACTTTGGTAGAAAGGCGATAGGCATCCCGTGAAATCCCCTGCAAAGCCCTGCCCAGTACCACTTCGGCCTTTGTAGCACCGTATGCCGGCGCGACATCGATGTAATTGATGCCCAGTGCAATGGCTGTATGAACTGCTGCGACAGCCGATTTCTCGTCAATGTCCCGAAAGACACCGCCAAGGGATGAGGCCCCAAAGCTCAGTCTGGAGATCGTCATGCCGGTATTTCCCAACTGTTCGTATGTCATGATGCGATCTGGATTTTCATGACCCCTTTTTTCTCAAGCGCCTTTTTCATAGCGGTTGCCGTGTCCTGGAATCCGTAAGTATCCGTTATAAGTCCATCCAGGTTGATGACCCCGGATGCGACCATCCTGATCGCATCCTCAAAAGTATTGGCAAAGCGGAAGGACCCAAGCAACCTCAGCTGTTTGCGCATGATATGATTCCCTTCGATCGTGAAGCTTTCCGGCATGGTGCCTACGAGCACCAGGGTGCCGCCTCGCTCAAGGGCCCTTATTCCATCCGACAAGGCCGAAGGGATGCCTGAAGCCTCGAATACAATATCATACCCATTGAACGCCTTCCGCGCTTTTTCATCAAGTGGGTCAACTGCCTGATCGGCACCGCTCTCAAGGGCGAATTGACGGGCATAGTCACTCACATCGCTCACTGTGACATGACAGGCACCGAATGCCCGCACTACGCGTAAAATGAGCTGACCGATGGGTCCGCCGCCGGTAATGAGTATCGACCGACCTGCAATATCCCGCGCTTGCCTCACAGCATGCAATGCGACGCTCAAAGGCTCGAGTAGGGCGGCTTTCGCCAGGTCCATCCCCGATGGAAGTACATGGCAGTTCGCTGAGGGCACTGCGACGAACTGGCCCATCGATCCGTCAATATGCGGATCGCAGCTGGCGGAACCGAAGAAGCGCATCGACAGGCAGAGGTTGTTCTGCCCATTGCGGCAGTGATTGCAGGTGCCACATGGCATAGAAGGGTCGACCGCCACTTCATCACCCGGCTTCAGGTTTCCGACATTGGATCCTACGGCATGTATGACGCCGGAGAACTCATGACCAAGGGCAAAGGGACGCTTCGGCACAAAGCTGCCGCAATACCCGTGGCGGAAATAGTGCACATCAGATCCGCAGATACCCGTGTAACGCGTCTGGACGAGTACCTGGCCTTCATCGATCCCGGGCATGGGCCTATCCGACAACCGCAGGTCTTCAGGGCCGAACAACAGATAGGTTTTCATGATGAAGCGATATTGTTTGGAGTGATGAATGATCGCTCTTCTCCGTCCGGAGTTTTGCCGAAGACTCGGAAAGAATAAACATGCACCCGGTCGATCCCATGGGTTTCTGTGCATTCAATGCGAACGGCTGCAACGTTCGTCTTGTCGATACCATGCACACGGTTTCGTTGGTAGTTGTCATCAACCGTCACCAGGCAATGCTCCGTTCCATCAGGCCGGATCGATATCACCCTGTATTTCTTGACAATGGTCGGTATGGCATTCGTTTTATATCCCTGCCAGCTCTGTCCAAAATGGAATTGAAGCGATGAGTCAAAAAGTATCTGAACCCCGGTGATGTCCATCGGATGATCCCATCTCAGCTCTAGCCATTCCGGCTTGCCGGGGCAGGTTCGGGAGGACACCCAAAGGTTCGGCATGTTCGTCGGACGACTGTTCGGGTTGACGGCCATGGCGGGTTCATATGTCGGCTGTATGGGTAAAATACGAACACAATAGGAGAACCCGAGGAAACCGCTCATGTTCCGGAACTGTTGGGCTTTCTCGTTCCAGGAAGGTGCCGCGACAGCTGCGCCGTCGGCATCAGCGGCTCTTGTCTCCCCAATGGCGAGCGAACGAAGGGTCCATTTCGAGAAGGGATTGGGGCGAATGGGGTCGTCCGGCCGGGGATAGTAGCGCAGCTGACCCGGAGGCGACTCCA
>CAJBPC010000512.1 GCA_903957405.1 uncultured bacterium
CAATCCGGACCTGCGATCAGAAAACTTCCTCCATCATTTCCGGTTGTCCGACTTCCTATATAATCAAAATTATGGGTATAAGCATCGACAAGCTGGATCGTGAAATAACGGTTCTTTTCAAGAGCCGGAACGGTCAGCACGATAGGCTCGGCACGTAGGTCAAACCCAAGGTGGCCGTAAGGAGTGTCAGAATTTGGGGTTTGCACGGCCTTGTCGGATGGAGTGGCGACCCGTTGGGTATTGTACAGTACATTATAGGGAGCCTTGTATTCCGTATTGTCCTTGCCCACGAAGAACGAATGCTGGATTCGGTAGTTGTCCACAAGCGGAAAACCATAGATGTAGGCTTCTTTGGCAATGGCCCGGGCCTCTTCCGGTGTAATTCCTTCGGATGCCTTTTCTGTTTTCGCATCGGGGATCTTCCCTTCGGAAATGCCTCCGCCATCACAGGAGGATAGCATGTACAGTAAAGGGATCGTGGCGGAAAAAAGTCGCATGTGATATGGTTTTTATATGATTAAAACAACAACGCACAAGAATCATCGCTGCAAATCTAAAGGCCTGGGAAGGGTAGCAAAGTGGATGGGAGTGCGGGATTCACCAATTGCAGCGAAAACTGAACAAGATTCCGGGACTTTGCTGCCGATCTCACTTAAGAACCTTGACCCAAATATTCGAGAGGAGTCGTTCCGGTGACTTTCTTGACGGCGGACATGAAATGTTCCGGGAATTGAAACCCGCCTTCTTTCCTATCGCTTTCAATGTATCTTGCCTGTATGCAGGATTTGTATTCAATAATTTCTTCACATATCCGACCCAGCATTCGTTCATCAGCTATTTGAAATTCTTCTCATACTCCTCGTTGATAAAGGCGGATAATTGATGAGACCATTTAAAGGGAAGATGTTAAAAGTATAAGAATAAATACAAAGAACGGTTTCCTTATTTGCAGTTATTCTTTCATATGTTACCGAAAAGACCTTAATGAGATGAACAAGCAGATTGAAAAAGCGGATCAGGTAATTGACAATTCATCCGAAAGTTAAAAACTGAAATTTACCAAGACTAACGTGCACAAAATAAAGCTGAATGAAGGGCTGATTGATAAAACTAAAAAGCTGCTGGGAATCAAGGGATACTATACAAATTTGGAGGAAATTGTAGCGGATCATATAACGATCATCAATCCTTATCACGAGCTTTATAACATTGAGCAAGCGTTCAGAATATCTAAAAGTGATCTGGAAACGAGACCTGTTTTTCATTTTAAAGAACTGCCGATAAAGTTGCACATACTCATTTCTTGATGGCACTTGTAATATCCAAACACATCGAACTGAAGTCAGGAATATCAATGAGAAGATTTGTTGATGAAGCTGAAAAATTTCTGACGGGCATATTTTACATCAAATCACTGATAAGGTCATAACCATAAAAGCGGCACCAACGGATAAAATGCATCGAATGACAGAGAAATTATTTCCACCGCACTAAAAGAGACCGGTCAGGAGCGACGGGATGTTGCACCCCTTTTGTATGTCTATCACTTTAGCAAGATCGGCCGGACTGAAAAGCTGTGTGCTGTGGAAAGTATCCGCGGATTCCGTCTCACATCGTATCAGCTTGGTAATGCCTTTGGGTGTTTCCCCCTTCCAGTTTGGACCTGCGATCAGGAAGGTCCCGCCACCATTACCGGTCGTGCGGTTGTTGATATAGTCGAAATTATGGGTGAATTCCTCTATCAACTGGTTGC
>CAJBPC010000513.1 GCA_903957405.1 uncultured bacterium
ATGTTCAGGGAGGTTCGGCATTTTCTCGAGACGGGCAACCACCTGCCGCCTCCCACGCTGGAAGAACGCATTGACGTCATACGGACACATCTTCAGAAAAGTGTGGAATGGAAGGGGAACATCGCAGGCATCAATGAAATGCGCAGACATTATGCCAACTACCTGAAGGGACTGCCGAATATCAAGGATTTCAGGCTGCAATTGGTGACATTGAAGTCTGTAGAGGAAATCGGATCGGTACTCGACGTCATGCAGACCACATACAAAGGATTCCAGTTCGAACCCCGAAAGGTGGAGATATTCCAACATTCATGGGGTTGCAGCCAGCTTTGAATGACGCTAGACAATTCAATGCATCTCTACGCTATTCCCTGTTCGGGTGAGGGGAAATGATCATCAAAGCATATTCAACTGCGTCCGGATCACCGCTTTTGTGGCGACCCACACTTTGGCATAGTTGGGTATTCTGATGCGTTCTTCAAGTATGCGCTGGGGTTGTACATTCTTGATCTTGCTGAAAAGACTCAGGTAATATTTATACGCGAGATACACACCGAATCGGGCTTTAAGCGGGAGTTTTATGATGCCGAGATAAGCGTGTTTGAAATCCTTGGTGATGTCCTCTTCTATCTGCTGCTTCATATGTGGCGTGAAATGCCCGAAGTCGACACCCGGGAAATAAACACGCTTCAGATCCTGGAAATCGGCCTTGACATCCCGAAGAAAGTTGACTTTTTGAAATGCAGCGCCAAGGGAACGGGCGTATGGTTTCAGTTTTTCATATTCTTCGCTGTCGCCCTCGCAGAAAACATATAGGCACATCAGGCCCACGACTTCTGCACTTCCATAGATATATTCTTCATATCCCACACGGTCGTAACTCGTCTTGTCGAGATCGAATTCCATGCTGCGGAAAAAGGCTTCTATCAGTTCGTGATCTATGTTATACTGATTCACTGTAAGCTGGAAGCTGTTCAGTATGGGATTCAGGCTGATGCCCCTTTCGATGGAGTCATATGTCTCCTTTTTGAACTGAGCGAGAAGGGAGTCTTTATCATGATCATGGAACGTATCCACAATCTCATCGGCAAATCGCACAAATCCATAGATGTTGTAGATCGGGGTCTGTATCTCCGCGTTCAACAGACGAATGGCACTGCTGAAAGACGTACTGTATCTTTCTGTTGTGACTTTGCTGCAGGCCTGACTGACTTCATGAAAGATCCGAAGCATAGGATTAGGTTATTCTCTTGGATTAAAAGTAATGATTTAACACTTAATACATTCATATATCTGATAAATCACAACTGTACGGATTCCATGATATGACACGGATACGTCAGGCACCGAAGTGTTTCAACACCTGACCGGCAACGACTTCACCACTTATCAGGCTGGGTGGGACGCCGGGACCCGGCACGGTCAACTGTCCGGTGTAGAACAGATTTTTTACTTTTCCGCTGCGGCAGGAAGGCTTCAGGTGTGCCGTCTGAAGGAGTGTGTTTGCGAGACCGTAAGCATTCCCTTTGAAAGCGTTGTAGTCATTGATGAAGTCGCTATGTGCATATGACTTTTTATATCGGACATGTTTTCGGATATCCATACCCGTATGTTTCAAGAGACGCACTGCCATCATATCGAAATACTTCTCCCTCATATCTTCGGAGTCGCCTTCAAGACCGGCCGCCAATGGTATCAGGAACATGAGGTTCTCACATCCTTCAGGAGCTGCCGATGGATCGGTCACACTGGATGCACTCAAATAGAATAAGGGTTTTTCAGGCCACTGCTTAGTGACGTAAATATCTTTTGCATGAGCGTCGAAAGGCACATCGAAGAAAAGAGAGTGATGCGGCAACTTCGGCAACTTCGTATTCAGGCCTACAAAATAGAGCAGGGAACCCGGAGCCATGACCCTTTTTTCCCAATATCTATCTGAATAACTCCGATATGCCTGAGGCAGGAGTTTGGTCTCCATGAAATGATAATCAGCACCGCCGATCACCACATCCGCTTCGAACGATTCGCCCTTATCGGTGACGACTTTTTTCGCGATGCCATCTTCCACGACGATTTCCGATACGTTCTTATTGAAATGAAATGTGACCCCCAGCTCTGTGGCTAGCTGATGCATTCCCTCTACAATGGAATACATCCCACCTTGTGGGTACCAGGTGCCCAGCTTTATGTCAGCATAATTCATCAAACTATACAAGGCCGGCGTATCCTCAGGTCTTGCCCCGAGGAAAATCACCGGAAATTCCATCAGCTGACGAATCTTAGGATGGGTGAAATACTTGCCGACATGCGACTTTATGGAATTGAATACATCCAGTCGGAACAAACCTCGAATCAGGTCCAGATCGATCAGCTCGGTGAGGGACTGCCCGGGCTTGAATACAAGTTTATTGATGCCGACGTTGTATTTATATTCAGCCTCTTCCATGAACTTGTCGAGCTTCAAGGCGGCTCCGGGCTCAAGGCTTTCAAGCAAGGCGGAGAGTTCCTCGTAGGAGGCGGGGATGTCCATGGGCCCATCA
>CAJBPC010000514.1 GCA_903957405.1 uncultured bacterium
ATCCGGATCGGCAGGTTCGACTTCGAGATCATGGACTATCTCGGATATTCGACCGACAGCCTTTACGCCATACGTTTCGACAGCATCCAGCTGATGGATGACAAACTATCCCTCAGCAATTTCTCCATCCGTGCGACAAATAAAAACCAAAACGCAGAGTGGAGGGAAGTGAAAACGAAAGCTTTCGAGCTGGAAGACATCTACTGGACAGAGCTTATCTTCAAGAACCGACTTCGTGCCAAAAATGCACGACTGGTCAATCCGCTTTTGGATTTAAACCTACAGGGACAAATAAAGGGAAAGGCCAAACCGAAAGGCTCCCTCTTTCTTGCGCTGGCAAGCTTCAGGAAATACGTCGAGATGGACAACCTCTTCCTCAAAGACGCATCCGTTTCCATCCGGTCAGGAAACGGATCCGTCCTGAAAATGGACGGATTCAACACCGGCATAGATGTGAATAAACTCCTGGGCTCGGGGGATGCGACGGACCTCATAGAGAGCATACAGGCATTCGATTTCACCAGAGGCACCCTCAGCAACAACTCTGAAAACATCCTACTCACCAGTGGCCGCTACGACGGAAACAGCCAGCATCTTCAACTCGGAAAGGCCACCTACACGAATAAAAGAAATCCACTCGTCATCACTGCCGAAGCACTCACCCTGACAGAAGCGGAAAGAACACCCGACAACCAGTTCAAAGCAACTGACCTGTCATGGAAAAAAGCAGACATCCTCATCCAAAAACGCGACCAACCCCGCCGACAGCCATCAACAGAAAAACCCCTGCTCATAGGCTGGAACCGGACATTCGGACAAGATACCCGACTCGTGATAGCATCCGGTCAAACAAGCCTCAGGACAACCATGCAGTCGCTTCAAACCGGACCGGTGCTGATCCCGACGAATGGAAAACCAAGGATCAGCAACCTCGACCTTGAAGGAGGTGCCCTCATCCTCCGGCAATCAGGTTTCATGACATCCATCGGCAGTTATCAAATCATTGATGAAAAAACATCCAGATTCTTAAAAATCCATTCAGAAATCCCCGCTGGAAAGACACTCGTAACGGCTGATATACCTAGACTGGAAATGATTCCCGACCTGGAGTCATTCATTGACAACAAACCATCCCTATCAAAAATACGCGTCTATGACCCGTTGATCCGTTTCTCGGGAAATCCGAACCCGATACCGGACAATGCAGGCACTGGCATCCCTCCTTTCATCATCGGGGAACTCCAACTCACAGGGATGGTCCTGGAGGGTTTCCAAGAGCTGCTTCCGGAGGAATTGAATGTCATGTTCCGGATCCCTGATATGAAAGTGACGAATATCCGGTCGAGCGGACAGGCACTCAGCTTCGGCAGGATGGATGGAGACCTGAAAGAGCTTTCCATACAAAAAAACGACATGCAGATCGGAGCGCCTTCCCCTGATCCCGCAACATTCAGCCTTTCAAACTTCTCCCTTACCCCAAACGCCACGAACGTGGGCAGGTCATGGAAGTTCTGGTTAGACAGCCTCGCGATCCCCCGCATCAACACCGTGCTGAATAACGGATCTCCAGACATTACTTCCTATCTGAACGCTACCGCCGTGCACCTTGGTGGCGTGGAAATCAGCTCCGGGAATACCAGCGGCATTTTGACAATGATCAGCAGTAACCCGACCCTGTTCTTAGCCGCAAACCACATCAACTACCGCAACCCGAATCAAACCATCGACTTCACGACCGTCAGGCATCAGCAGAAAAACAAAAAGCTCACGGCAGAAAGCTTCAGCATCAGGCCCCTGCTGGATCGAGATAGTTTCACGCGATCCCTCACTTACCAGCAGCAATACCTGAAGGCGGGTTCCGGCAGGATCGTCATGGACGGTCTCGACCTGGAAAAATACCTCCGGGACGACATCATACAGGCGGAAAAAGTGGACATCAAAGAGCCTGTCCTTGACATTTTCAAAGACAGGACCCTTCCGGTTAAAAGCGGCACCATCAAACAGCTCCCGACCGTGCAGATCAAAAATATCAGACAAGCCTTACGATTCGATACCGTCAGGCTGCATCAGGGCAGCATACGATATGAAGAAATCAATGACCGGACAGGTAAGCCCGGAACAGTGGATTTCAGCAAGACAGAGGCAAGGCTTACAAATTTCAGGACCATGGATTTCAACGACAACGACTCCCTGGACCTGACCATGCGCAGTGCCATGCTCGACACTGCGGAAATACGGCTTCGTTTTCGGGAATCATATGCTGACAGTCTGAATGGCTTTCTGATGTCTCTCCAGATCGGGCGATTCTCCCTGCCTGCCCTAAACACCGTACTCGAGCCGATCGCCTCCGCCAGGATCAGAAGCGGATTTCTGGATACGTTGACCATGAAAGCCGTCGGCAGGGAATACATCGCATGGGGAAAGATGCAGATGTATTACCGTGACTTGAAAGTGCAGTTCCTGAACAAGGAAGACTATGAAAAGAAGACGATCTTCACCCGCCTTGTCAATTTCGCCGCCAATGCGATCGTCAGAAAAGGAAACAGAAAGAAAACAGGCACCGTTTACACTGAAAGGAAACGGGAAAAAGGGTTTGTCAACTACTGGCTGCGCATAGCCCTGAGTGGCATGCTCACCAACGCAGGCATACGTGGCACCAACAAACAGGAAAGGAAGTACCATAAAGAA
>CAJBPC010000515.1 GCA_903957405.1 uncultured bacterium
CGAAGCAGAGGCCGTCAGGAATGCCGTGGACTGGACCCTCATGCATGGGTTTGTGACCAAGGACATAGACCCCGTGAATTTCTACTTCACCACGACCATCGGTGAACTCATCTGCGACCATGTCGCACAAAAAATCCCCGGTGTCGTGAATAAAGCAAACATAGAACTCCGGAAATCAACGATCATATAATCCATCATGACGGAATTAAATAAATACAGCAAGACACTCACCCAGGATCCGACACAACCCGCCGCACAGGCGATGTTCTACGGCATCGGACTGACGGACGAAGACCTGAAGAAAGCACAGGTGGGCGTGGCCAGCATGGGCTATGACGGGAACACCTGCAACATGCACCTGAACGACCTGGCGGCCGTCATCAAAAAAGGCATATGGGAAGAGGGTCTCGTGGGACTCATTTTTAATACCATCGGCGTCA
The DNA here is from genome assembly GCA_903957405.1 of uncultured bacterium. Taxonomy (GTDB): domain Bacteria; phylum Bacteroidota; class Bacteroidia; order Chitinophagales; family Chitinophagaceae; genus Pollutibacter. The sequence goes on from CAJBPC010000515.1 coordinate 441, forward strand.
GTGACGGGATGTCGAACGGCACCGACGGGATGCGATACTCTCTTGTCAGCCGCGACATCATCGCCGACTCCATAGAGACGGTCTGCGGCGCACAATACTACGACGGGCTAATCACCGTTCCCGGATGCGACAAGAACATGCCCGGTTCCATCATCGCCATGGGCCGGCTCAACCGCCCCTCGATCATGGTTTACGGCGGCACCATCGCACCCGGCCACTATAAGGGCGAAGACCTCAACATCGTATCCGCCTTCGAAGCGCTCGGTCAAAAAATTGCAGGTACCCTGGACGAAGCGGACTTCAAAGGCATCGTCATGAATTCATGCCCCGGCCCGGGCGCTTGCGGAGGCATGTACACCGCAAATACCATGTCTTCCGCCATTGAAGCGCTCGGCATGAGCCTCCCCTACTCCTCCTCCAATCCGGCACTGAGCCCGGAAAAACAACAGGAATGCAGGGATGCAGGTAAAGCCATCCGCCTGTTGCTGGAAAAAGACATCAAGCCTTCCGATATCATGACCCCCAAGGCATTCGAAAATGCCCTCACTATCATCATGGTGCTCGGCGGTTCCACCAACGCCGTGCTTCACTTCATCGCCATGGCGAAATCCGTTGGCGTGCCGCTCACACAAGACGACTTCCAGCGAATAAGCGACAAAGTACCGGTACTCGCCGATCTAAAGCCCAGCGGGAAGTACCTCATGGAAGACCTTCACAACATCGGCGGTGTGCCCGCAGTCATGAAATACCTGCTGAAGATCGGAATGCTCCACGGCGAATGCATGACCGTCACGGGAATGACCGTCGCCGAAAACCTCCAGTCTGTCCCTGACCTGGACTTCAACACCCAAAAGATCATCATGCCGGTGGAGGAACCCATCAAAACCACCGGTCACCTGCAGATCCTCTACGGGAACCTCGCAGTAGGCGGGAGCGTAGCCAAGATCAGCGGAAAGGAAGGCGAACGTTTCACAGGCCCCGCCCGTGTGTTCAACGGAGAACAACAACTGATTTCGGGTATCCGTGAGGGTAAGGTCCGACCAGGAGATGTGGTGGTCATACGGTATGTCGGCCCGCGCGGCGCACCTGGCATGCCCGAGATGCTCAAGCCCACATCCGCCATCATCGGCGCAGGTCTCGGAAAGACCGTGGCACTGATCACCGACGGTCGATTCAGCGGCGGTACCCACGGCTTCGTGGTGGGACATATCACACCGGAAGCACACGACGGCGGACTCATCGCTTTGGTCTGCGATGAAGACATCATCGAAATAGACGCCGCGTCGAACAACATCGTGCTCCATATCCCAGCGGATGAACTGGAGGCACGACGCGCCGCCTGGGAACAACCACCGCTGAAGGCCACAAGGGGCGTCCTGTACAAATATGCCAAACAGGTGAAGACTGCCGCAGAAGGCTGCGTCACCGACGAACAAGACTGAACCAATATGCCTGCAAAGGCAAAAACCAATCATATGGAAACAGCAGCACCGCAAACGGCAGAAAAAGAAAAAGTGAACACCATTCGCACCATGACAGGCTCAGAAGCCGTCTGCGAAGCAATGATACATGAAGGCGTGCAGACCATCTTCGGATACCCGGGAGGTGCCATCATGCCCATCTATGACGCATTGTTCGGCTACACCGATGCGCTGGAACACATACTCGTCCGCCATGAACAGGGAGGGATCCACGCCGCACAGGGATATGCCAGGTCCTCCGGCAAGACAGGTGTCGTATTCGCCACCAGCGGACCCGGCGCAACAAACCTCGTCACCGGACTTGCAGATGCCATGATCGACTCCACCCCGCTGGTATGCATCACCGGACAGGTGTTCGCACACCTTCTCGGTACGGATGCTTTCCAGGAGACCGATGTCATCAACATCACCACGCCCGTCACCAAATGGAACTACCAGATCACCGATGCCAACGAGATACCGTCCGTGCTGGCAAAAGCATTCTACATCGCCAAAAGCGGAAGGCCCGGGCCCGTACTGATAGACATCACGAAAAACGCACAACAACAGTTCTTCACCGACCCCGGCTACCAGCCCTGCAACCATATCCGTAGCTATCGCCCCAAACCGATCGTCAGGAAGGATTACGTGGAGCAAGCCGCACGACTCATCAATGAGGCGGAACGTCCATTCATCATCTTCGGACAAGGCGTCATCCTGGGCAGAGCGGAATCCGAATTCCGCGCCTTCATCGAAAAAGCCAACATACCCGCGGCATGGACCATCCTCGGCCTCAGCGCACTGCCGACCGACCATCCGCTGAACGTCGGCATGCTCGGCATGCATGGCAACTACGGACCGAATCTGCTCACAAACCAATGCGACGTGCTCATCGCCATTGGCATGCGCTTCGACGACCGGGTCACAGGACGACTCGATAAATACGCCAAACAGGCGAAGGTCATACATCTTGACATCGACCCCTCGGAAATCGACAAGAACGTCAAGGCCACCGTACCCGTCTGGGGCGATTGCAAGGAAACACTGCCCATGCTGACCGCATTGGTCGAACAAAAAGCCTACCCGCAATGGCTCGAAAAATTCAGGGAATGCACAAGCCGGGAAAACGAGATCGTCATCCATGACGAACTGCACCCGAAAAGCGAAGTGCTCAGCATGGGAGAGGTCATCAACGTCCTGAATGAACTCACCAAAGGGGACGCCATCATCGTGACCGACGTGGGTCAACACCAGATGGTCGCATGCCGATACGCGAAATTCAACCAGTCAAAAAGCAACATCACTTCAGGCGGCCTTGGCACCATGGGCTTCGCACTGCCCGCAGCCATCGGAGCGAAATTCGGAGCGCCCGAGAGAACCGTAGTGGCCATCATAGGCGATGGCGGATTCCAGATGACACTCCAGGAACTCGGCACCATCATGCAAAGCAAGGTGAATGTGAAGATCATCATCCTCAACAACAGTTTCCTTGGCATGGTCAGGCAGTGGCAGGAACTCTTCAACGACCGCAGATACTCATCCGTCGATATCAAAAGTCCGGATTTCGTGATGCTGGCCCGATCCTACGGCATCGACGGACAATGCGTCACGGAACGAAAGGACCTCCGGAACGCCCTGCACGAAATGCTCACTAACGATAACGCACACCTGCTAGAAGTGAAAGTGGGTAAAGAAAACAACGTATTCCCCATGGTGCCACAGGGCTGTAGCGTCTCGGAAATAAGGCTGCAATGATGCGCCCCAGGTCGGGTGCATCATGTCCCGGGACCGCAGGGATTCGGCTGGCAGGAACGGAAAAACAAATATAAAACCATGAAACAGGAATATACCATCACCGTCTTCACCGAAAACCAGGTGGGTCTGCTGAACCGCATCGCCATCATGTTCTCACGAAGGAAGATCAACATCGAGAGCCTCAACACGTCCCCCTCCGAGATCGAAGGGATACACCGCTTCACCATCGTCATCAACGAGACGGAGGATGTGGTGCGCAAACTGGTGCGACAGATCGAAAAACAGGTGGATGTGCTCAAGGCCTATTTCAACACAAACGACGAGATCGTTTGGCAGGAACTCGCGCTGTACAAGGTGCCGACCGATGAGATCGCAGAGAAGGCGAAAGTCGAACGACTCCTTCGGGAACACGGTGCACGCGCCGTCGTCATCCGAAAAGACTACACGATCTTTGAGACATCCGGACACAGGGAAGAAACAGACAAGCTCATCACCGTGCTCGAACCGTTCGGACTCATAGAATTCGTCAGGAGCGCACGGGTCGCGATCATCAAGAACAGCAAAGGATTCCACGAAAAACTGAAGGAGTTCGAATTCCTCGACCCACATGAGGCCCGACAGGATAACGGACCGATCGACGATCCACTGTCGGTCTTTGCCATGTGAAGACAGGATGGCGGCAGACGTTCTTGTGGATCAATAACAGATAAATCGCAATTTGTAATCATAAAACAATCAACATGGCAAAATTGAACTTTGGAGGTACGGAGGAGAATGTGGTGACAAGGGATGAGTTCCCTTTATCAAAGGCACAGGAAGTCCTGAAGGACGAAGTGGTGGCAGTGATCGGCTATGGCGTACAAGGCCCCGGACAGGCATTGAACCAGAAAGAAAACGGCATCAACGTGATCGTAGGCCAGCGGAAAAATTCAAAGAGCTGGGATAAGGCCGTGAACGACGGATTCGTGCCGGGAGAAACACTATTCGAGATCGAAGAAGCCCTACAACGCGGCACCATCATATGCTACCTACTCAGCGATGCGGCACAGATCGCCATGTGGCCGACGGTCAAAGCGAACCTCACACCGGGCAAAGCATTGTATTTCTCTCATGGCTTCGGTATCACCTATAACGAGCAGACAGGCATCATCCCTCCGGCGGATGTGGACGTGTTCCTTGTCGCACCCAAAGGATCCGGCACTTCGCTGCGCCGCATGTTCCTGCAGGGTCGTGGACTGAACAGCAGCTATGCCATCCACCAGGATGCTACAGGCCGTGCCTTCGAACGGGTCGTTGCATTGGGCATCGCCATCGGCAGCGGGTATCTATTCGAAACCACTTTCAGGAAAGAAGTGTACAGTGACCTCACCGGTGAGCGCGGAACACTCATGGGCGCCATCCAGGGGATTTTTGCCGCTCAATACCAGGTCCTTCGCGAACGCGGACACACCCCTTCGGAAGCCTTCAATGAAACCGTCGAAGAACTCACCCAATCTCTCATGCCACTCGTAGCAGAAAACGGCATGGACTGGATGTATGCGAACTGCTCCACGACAGCCCAACGCGGTGCCCTCGACTGGTGGAAGAAATTCCGCGACGCCACCCTGCCCGTCTTCAACGACCTATACAGCAGCGTCGCTGCAGGAAAAGAAAGCCAACGCAGCATCGACAGCAATAGCCAGCCCGACTACCGCGAAAAACTCGACGAAGAACTCAAAGAACTCCGCGAAAGCGAAATGTGGCGTGCCGGAAAAACCGTCAGAAGCCTCAGGCCGGAAAATCAATCTTAAGAACTCGGTAAAAGGGTATTGAGGATCCGCCCACCGATGACGCATTGTCGCAGCGGCCCCTCAATACCCCTATACACCAATACCAAAATCCCACATGGTCACCACCCCCACAGACCTGCAATTTGAACTTGCAGCGGAGCGGTTGCGAAAGATCGTCACCCGCACCCCGTTGCAATTCAATTTGCGGCTATCAAAAAAATATGACTGTCAGGTCTACCTGAAAAGGGAGGACCTCCAGGTGGTGCGTTCATACAAACTCCGCGGCGCCTACAACATGATGAGCACCCTCGCCCCGGCACAACTGGAAAAGGGGGTCGTATGCGCCAGCGCAGGCAACCATGCCCAGGGATTCGCCTACAGCTGCAAAAAACTGAAAGCACACGGCGTCATCTTCATGCCGGTCATCACCCCGAAACAGAAAATCGCCCAGACGCGCATGTTCGGCGAAGAATGGATAGAGATCCGACTGGAAGGTGACACATTCGACGATTGCGCCACGGCCGCAAAACAATTCACAGAGGATAACAAGATGGTCTTCATCCCCCCATTTGATGACATCCGCATCATCGAAGGGCAAGGCACCGTAGGCGTGGAGATCCTCCAGGAACTCAGCGACATCGATTATGTCTTCTTACCGGTAGGAGGAGGCGGACTCAGCGCCGGCGTCGGCGCTTACTTCAAAGAACATTCACCCCAGACAAGCATCATCGGACTCGAACCGGAAGGCGCACCATCCATGACAGAAGCGCTCAAAGCGGGACGGCCGGTCATGCTGAACAAAATAGACCCCTTCGTCGACGGCGCAGCCGTGAAAAAAGTAGGAGCCCTCACGTTCTCCATCTGCCGCGATGTGCTCACCGAAATGCACCTCGTCCCGGAAGGGAAAATCTGCACCACCATCCTCAAACTCTATAACGAAGAAGCCATCGTGGTGGAACCGGCCGGTGCCATGTCCATCGCCGCACTCGACGATTACAAAACGGAAATAAAAGGAAAGACCATCGTATGCATCGTCAGCGGCAGCAATAACGACATCGACCGCATGCCCGAGATCAGGGAAAGATCCCTCCACTATGAAGGACTCAAACACTACTTCCTGATCAGTTTTATACAACGCCCCGGCGCACTCAAAGAATTCGTAAGCCATATACTCGGACCAACTGACGACATCACCCGATTCGAATACATGCAAAAAACCAATAAAGAAGCCGGACCCGCCATCGTAGGCATCGAACTGCAAAGCCGGCATGATCACGAAAAACTCGTGCTCAGGATGCGGGCCGCCGGCATCGACTTCACAGAGATCAACAAGGATGATAAACTCTACGGATTCCTCATCTGATCCAAAAGGCAATTCAACCACATCCAACATCCTATCGCAAAAACATTTTGATGGATTTTCGCATCAATGACGTTTTCTTCGTATTTTCATCATCGACGCTTGCCACTTATTAGATTTTATCTATCAAACGCTTGTTTTTTTTATTGTTTTCCTAATAATTACTTCGCGTATGGCAAGTCC
>CAJBPC010000516.1 GCA_903957405.1 uncultured bacterium
CCGCTGATGTAAAGGTCATCCTTCCCATCGCCATTCACATCTGCCACAGCTGCATCTGGCCCGAGTTTGGAGAGCATGAAAGGAATATTTCGCTCCGTATGGAAATCCACATACTCATCTTCCGTTTGCTTTTCCAATCCTGCTTCAATTGCAGTGAAAAAAGGATTGCTTACCGCATCTTGCCGATATGGATGCCGCCGGGTTATGACCTTTTTGCGATCCACCATGTGATGAATACCCGTCTGAGGCCTGACGAGGGTTGTGACCATCCGATCAGGCCAAATCACTTGGATGGAGTCAGGCATCCGTCCACCCAGACCTATTGTTTGCCGATATTCCACTGAGGACTGAAAACCCCTGCTGGGGATGACCTCCCTGAGCAGGATCTGATCTCCGACGAAAGTGCGAATGGTACTTCCGATGGCAAATGGATTTTGTCCCTGATAGGTCAATGTCATGGATATATAACTGTTCTGCCCGGCAGTGGTCAATGAATTGTTCCGATAGACCATTGCTTGCTGATTGACATTATTAATGACCAGATCAAGGTCACCGTCAAGGTCCAGATCAGCGTAGGAAGCCCCATTGGAGAAAGACGGCTTGTCCAGTCCCCAGGAGAGACTTTCATCGGTGAATCGCAGTCCACCCAGATTTCGGAATGCTTTGTTCGGTATGGGAATCGAAGGCATCTTATCGATCACTTTTCCAACCTCCTCCCTTAGTCCTTTTGCAGCCATTTGCTTGACCACGTCGTTTGCGAAAAAATCAATGAAATCCTGATCTGTCACATCCCGATAGATGCCATTGCATACGATAATATCGGAGAGGGCGTCGTTATCCGCGTCAAATATCAGTGCACCCCAGCTCCAGTCACTGGCGGCTACTCCGCTGTAAAAGGCCGTCTCCAGGAATTTGCCTTGTCCGTTGTTCACTTGCAGGGCATTCTGTGTAAACTGGTTGTAAAAGCCTGACTTCCGTTTGATGTCAAAGACTTCATATCCCTCGAAGGTGGTGTTGGTCTTGAGGCGGTAGTCATCTCCCGGCAACATGTCCGTGGTAAATATGTCGGGTCTGCCGTCATTATTGATATCATGTATGTCTGCACCCATCGAAGAAAAGCTGATATGCTGCATTCGTTGTTCCAGTTCGTCCCTGAAACTTCCATCCTGCTGATTGACATACAGGTAGTCCTTTTCGAAGAAATCATTTGACACATAGATATCCGGGTATCCATCCTCATTGACATCGCCAACTGTCACTCCCAGCCCAAAGCTGATAATGCTGCCAAAGATGCCGGCCTCTTTGTTCACTTCCCGAAATCTGCCGTGCTCGTTCCGGTAAAGATGATCACCGCCTCCCTTGAGAAATGGCGGGTAGCCGGATGCGCTGTCGGGTATGGAACGCATATTGGCATAATTCAGGGTATTGACGGGAATGGGGCTGTTATTCACCAGAAAGCAGTCAAGGTCCCCATCTAGGTCGTAATCGAAAAAAGATGCTTGTGTGGAATACCCGTCATTATCCAAGCCATATGCTGCGGCGCTTTCGGTGAAAGTGAGGTCTTTATTGTTGATGAAAAGCTGGTTCCTCCGAAGTGCTTTATCAAGCATGTTTCCGGCATTGCATACATAAATATCAAGCCATCCGTCGGCGTTGATATCTACAAATACAACGCCTGTGCTCCATTGATCCTTATCGACTAACCCGGCTTTAACGGATACATCTTCAAACTTGAAATCACCTTTATTCAGGTAGAGTTTATTACTTCCCTGATTTGCGGAGAAGAAAATTTCCGGCAGACCGTCATTGTTGAGATCCCCGGTAGCCACTCCGCCGCCGTTGTAAAAATTTCGGTATTTGAAGACGTTGAAATCCTTAGATTCTGTC
>CAJBPC010000517.1 GCA_903957405.1 uncultured bacterium
CAACTCCAGCATCCGAAGCTTGTCGGCATCATCGTACACCGGCTTTTCGAATAACAGATTCAGTTCATTCGCCGCCATGCTGAATTGCTTTGCGATGTCGGGATCGGACTGGTTGAAGACTTTTGTTCGCTGGAACATATTCTCCACATTGTAGGCTGCGATCTTCATGTACAATTGCGTATCGGGTGTGATAAAGGAAAGGTAAAAAAAAACCCCGCTCGTGAGCGGGGTCATTCCGAAGAATTCAGATAAACTTATTTAGTGCCCTTCAGATTCACATCAAAGGTTATTTCGTCCTTGATGAGGTTGTTCTTCAGGTAATCCTTGATGCTTTTTTCCGTTTTTGTACCACCCCAGATGATGCCCCACTCGTTGCGGTTGATGGTGATCCTTGCGGATGCATCGACCGTGCTGTCGCTGACGCTCAATTTTGCCGGGAAGGTCACGCCATTGGTGATGCCTTTGATCGTAAGGTTACCCGTAATGGTGGCGCTGTCGGCTACGGAGCCCGGGGCAACTGCCGTGACGTCGAACCTGGCAGTCGGGAAAGAATCGGTCATGAAGAAATCAGCACTCTTCAAATGACCGAGCAGCTTTGCACGCATGGCCGTATCTGCGATATCTGAGTTTTTGATGGTGGTAAGGTCGATGGTGAAAGTACCTGCCTCGAGTTTGCCATTCTTCACGGAGAAGGATCCTTCGCTGATGTCAACCGTGCCGGAATGCACACTCTCTGCCATTTTCGCGCCTTCCCACTTCACGACGCTGAGGGCTTTGTCGATATTCAGGGTTGCAGCCTCTGTGGAAGCCGTTTTAACCTCTCCGGCCTCTCCGGAGGTCTTGGCGGCGTCTTTGCAAGATGCAAAAACCAATAAAGCAGCGGAAACGATCAGAATTCTTTTCATAATTTTTTTGTATTTAGGTGAATCAATGTAGATAAGTGTTAAACAATTGATGAATGAAATTGTTCAACAAGTAATAAATAGTGTAAGAATCGGGATTTCGTCGATACGGCTACTGGGCGGTATGCCCTGCAAGGACCGCCACCATAGGGGATTCCGGAGCCCGCATGCAGCATCGTAATGCTTCCTGCAATGCTGGCATCAGTCGACCCTTACGACGGTCATCTTCCCGATCACATCTCCCCAAAGCCAATCGGCAAGGATCACATGCTCATCGCCGAAGACGATCACCTGTTGTTTTGCGCGAGACAGTGTCACCAGGAGTTTCCGATCCATATCCACTTCCCCGGCGACGCCCGAAGGACTGGTAAATCCAAACAGCCCCGGCGACTTGAGCATCTCCAACTGGCCCGGATGGTAGATGGCAAATGACACCAGGATGATGTCTTTTTCCGACCCTTGAAAACGCTCCACCGTCTCGATACTGACCGCCTTAAGATCTTCGTCGTCACCGATCAGGGACCGGATCAATCCGATCTGCGTTCGCCATGGCGTGACCACGCCAACCGTGCCGTCATGAAAAGAAGAACCCATCGTGGCGCGAATGTACCGCAGCAATGAGACGATGCGACGCGCTTCGGTGTCATGAAACTTGCCTGTCTTCTCCACCGGACTAGGCACGAGAACGGTGCGGGCGGCACCCAGGACGCGATGCCATCCATGGGCATCTTCCGGTCCTTCGAAAATATGAGATGCCTGTTGGGCCGGCTTCCCGCAAATTAACTGATGGCCATACCAGGCGTCTATCAAGGCAGCGATATCCTCGTGCATGCGGTAGTGGGTGGTGAGCATCCCCCAGGCATGGTCCCATGACCGCTGCTTTGCATTCCGCATGAGGCGATCAAAGATCGAGCTGCGCAGATTGTCGATGCCGATGCCTTTAAGGAGCGGGTCTGTCGTTTCGGTGAACACCGGGTCTTGGGTGACGACGGGTGGCAGTTGGTTCTGGTCGCCTATGAGAATGAACTTTTCAAATGCCAGGAGCAGGGATATGAGCTGAGGCTCATTCAGCTGTGAGGCCTCGTCCACCACCAATGTGCGCAGGTCGCTTTTGAGATCCTTCAAACCCGGCAGACGATTATTCATGGTCGAAACGGTCGACAGGAGCACCCGGTGGCCTTTGATGAACTGCGCTGCCGATTCGATGTCACCTTTTTCGACGATGGCCCTCAACTCCGCTTCCGCCTCCGATTTCCTGCTGCCCAGCTGCAGGAATGAGATGCCTTTGTCACGCAACCGCTGTCCGATCTCATCAACCGCCCGGTTGGTGAAAGCGACGACAACAATGCTGCCATCTGCCTGAAGCAGTTCGTGCACCAGTCCGGTTAGGAATGTTGAAGTCTTGCCGGTGCCGGGGGGGCCTTGCACCAGGAAGTAGTCCTTTGCCGCGATGGCTTTTTGCAGGATGTTCTTCTGGTTTTCATTGAAGCCTTCTGCGCTGATCTGCGGGATTTCCCCAGCCACGGGTGTCGTCAACCCTGCTATCAGCCTGAAGCGGGCATCATGTGCGGGATCGAGCATGGAGAACAGTGCGCGTGCCATCTGCCAGTGGTTGTTGTCGAATACATCATGTTCGACCACCCATTCGACATGCCTTTCAAAATGCGATGCATCCAGCTGGCGATTATTGAGTGAGACAGCGACCGTTCCCTGTCCGAGGCTGTCGAGCCGTCCCTTTAGGATCTGCTGGCACAAGGGGTTCAGTCCTTCATCCGTTCTCGCGTAGATCAGCACGGGATCTCCCTCTCTGAAATTATGGTTTTGTGCTCCGGGCATTTGGAAGTGCACGAAGCTATTTGCATCGTCGAAGGATCCGTATTCCAGGCCACGGAGGATCACGAAGTTGCAGGCCTTGTCTTCTTCGTCCTGGAGCCATAGGGCGGCGAAACCATCCCCCTGGTCATCCCGGCTGGGTGCCGAAGCCATTCCGCATTTCTCATTTAGGAATTCCCTGATCACGAACGACAGGAAAGAATGATAGTACGCGCGTTTGAGTGGGCCGGCGGCGCTGTAGTACGATCCATATCGGATGAATTCCTCCGTCGTGTAGGGAGGGCAACCCTCCGCTGAGTGTTCGTCGATGCGTGCCAGCAGCGCATGGTCGCCATCTGCAAGCTGCAGCAGTCCGGCCACGACGGTATTGCGCAGCTCAAGTAATTCGTTCTCCGATAGGGTATCGGAAGTCACATTGCGCAGGGCATCCGCCGGAGCGGAGGAATAGAGAATGGAAGAGTTTCCGGTGCGATGTTCCCCGAATGTCGACCGCAACAGCAGGTTATATCCCACGACCTGCATCTCATGATTCTTCCATGCGCCGCCTGATCGCGGGTATCCGCCGCTCTTCAGTTCCACGATGTCTTTTCTGGCGGCATCTGACGGATCCTCGACGAGCAGGTCGAGTCGGCCTTGCAGGCCATACTGAGCGGAATAGAAGGTCGGCTCGATGCGGGTCGGAAGGTTCCTGACATCTTCAGCCATCCTCAGGAGATTGCTCCAATGCATCCTGCGGATATTCCCGTAGATCTCGCGAAGCATTTCCTTCCCCAAACTCGCCGCTTTAAGGACGTTATCCGCCACCGCCTCGCGGTATGCCTTCACAAAATCCGGCACGGGTGTGCGCACCGCCTCATCGAGCATGGCATTCACCATGACCCCGGTGAAGGCCTTGTCATTCATTTCAGAAGGGATGAACTGGCTGGTGAAGAAGGCCAGTGGCTGGATCACTCGCTGCTGGAAACATCCTGCCAGGATGGATACATCCAGCAGAATGTCGGGCTCTATCACTACCTGCGTCCGCGAAGTGGAAGCATAACGGTCATCCGTACCCTCAATCTTCCGGCAGTGGAGCACATGCAGCGTCTGGTATGGACGCATCAGCCGTTGCAAGCGCGTAAGGTCACCGCCCGGCGACTGCCAAAGGCGAAGGGTGAAGACCCCCAGTTCCCGATCCCTGCAGACAATGGAGAAGTGCCGGCGGCCATCCTGTTCCTCGACCTGACCGATCGCTGTCACCACCGGTCGCATGACAGGAAGTGTTTCACTGCCCGAGACCGGGGAGTATGTAAATCGCCTCTCACCCAGAGAAGCGTACTGCACCTGCAGTGCTGCGGGGATCGTTGTCGCATAGAAAAACGCCACCGCCTCGCAGACCGCACGAAGGCCGAGCAGATAGGTATCCCGATCATCCCTCAGTTCGTGGATCAAATGATGGGTGCCGTGTTTTCGCAGTCCATGGATCTGTTCACGCAACCCTTGCCCCACGTTCATCCTGTCGAATATGAATTCCATCCTTGCATACGACCCCGCGAAACTGCGCCGGTCGGCAGAGGTCAGATGCCTGAAAATAGATTCGAGAATGATCCGAAGATCGCGGACGGCATGGCCGGCGGCGGCGTGAGAGACGGCTTCTTCGATGCGGTGAAAATGTTGTTCGGCGGGTGTTTGCATAGATCGGTAAATGACTGTGGCGGGTGAAATATAAAGCGGCTGATATTGGTCAAAAGTAACAAGTAAACTGTCCCGCAGTGGAAGGCGTTATGTTTTGATTGTCGGTGTCTCGCATTTGTGCGAACTTGAGCCTCAGTTAACTGACAAACCATGCCATCAAGAAGACATTTCATTCAAAGCGGCAGCATACTTTCGGCGGGCATCATAGCCGGCGGAGAGCAGGCATTCGCCCGACTGCCTCAGCCACTGCCCTGTTTCAGGCCGAAACCCATCGAACGGAGATTCATCAGCCAGGCGGTGGAAGCGACGATCACGCGCATGAAGAAAGAGATCGCGGACCCGGAGCTGGCCTGCCTTTTCGAAAACTGCTTTCCGAATACGCTGGACACCACCGTGGATTTCGAAATGATCGACGGGAAACCCGACACCTTCGTGATCACAGGCGATATCGATGCCATGTGGCTGCGCGACAGCACGGCCCAGGTGTGGCCGTACCTTCCGCTCACAAAGGATGACGACAAGCTTCGGATCCTGGTGGAAGGCGTCATCAACCGACAGAAGAAATGCATCCTGCTGGATCCTTACGCCAATGCGTTCTACAAGGATATGGAGAAGAAGAGTGAATGGATCGGCGACCTCACCGACATGAAGCCCGGCATCCACGAACGCAAATGGGAGATAGACTCCCTGTGCTATCCCATCCGTCTGGCATACCAGTATTGGCAGACGACAGGCCGGACGACCGTGTTCGACAGCGCATGGGAAAAGACGATTGAGCTCACCGTCAAGACGTTCAAAGAACAACAAAGAAAGAACGGCGACGGGCCATACAACTTTCAGCGAGAGACTTCATGGGCAACGGATGGCGTGCCGCTGGCGGGATACGGTTATCCGGTAAAGCCCGTTGGACTGATCTGTTCCATCTTCCGCCCAAGCGATGATGCCACCCTCTGGCCTTTTCTGATCCCGTCAAACTTTTTTGCCGTCGCATCCCTTCGCCAGGCCGCAGCCATGCTTTCGCGGATAAGAAAGAACGAACCACTTGCCAGGGCATGCCTGGCACTATCGGGGGAAGTGGACAACGCACTGCAGAAACACGCGACCACATCACATCCGGCATTCGGCAAAATCTATGCTTTCGAGACCAATGGATTCGGCAGCTACAACCTCATGGATGATGCGAACATACCGAGCCTGCTGTCACTTCCTTACCTCGGCGCAGTGAGTCCGATGAACCCAACGTATATGAATACCCGAAAATTCATCCTTTCGGAAGAAAACCCATTCTTCTTCCGCGGAAAGGCCGGTGAAGGGGTCGGCGGGCCGCATGCGGGGATGCACATGATCTGGCCGCTGAGCGTGATCATGCGCGGACTGACCGCGTCAGGCACTGATGAAGTCAGACAAAGCCTCCGGATGCTTAAGGCGACACATGCTGGGACAGGATTCATGCATGAGGCGTTTCATAAGGAGGATGCGACCAGGTTCACCAGAAAATGGTTTGCCTGGGCGAATACCTTGTTTGGGGAACTGGTCCTGCATGCCGCGAAAAATCACCCGTCAATACTCCGCGCGCAGGCGGTCTGAGACGGGGGCATCGCATCTGTATCTCGGAACAACCGTTTCGAGCCTATCCATCCGGATCAGACCGGTCATTCATATGGAATACACATTCCCGGCAAATGACAACCACGACAGGTCGGGACAGATATTGCCCGATAACCAGGCTAAGTCTGTGAAAGCCTGTCATCATCGAAATCATCCGATACAAGCCCGCCAGATGCGCGCTTCAGCAAATGGCAAATGGCAAACGCCAGCGGATCACTTGCCATGTCAAACTTGTTCACGGCCGATACTTTTTGCATCATGATGTTTTTGGTACAGCCGGGCCAAATGGATAGAACGGGAAATCAGGGTTAAGATGAGTGACTTCAGCGTCATCTGATGGGGGGAAATCAATTTTGTGTGACAACACGAATAGATCAAATTTCCGTCATGCGGATACTTTGATATTAGCCAGTATCTGCCACCCTACGCTACTGAAACCGCGCGCGTTTCAACTGCAAGTCTATTGACTTTCAAAAGCCGGAATCTCGTACTCTAGAAAGACAAGGTGATTTCTCAAGCCACAACTCACGTTGATTTTAGCTCGAAATGAGAAAAATATCTTAAAAAAGCCTGATTTAAATGTTTTGCCGAGCAGATTTTCGTATGTAGCTATTTTTTAATACTGATGGAGAAAAGCCACTTTTCTAAAAATTTAGTCAAGATTCGGAGTTGTTCCCCAAAAAAATCATGGTGACTTTGTCCAAAAACGTTGACTAAAGAAAAAAATACCAATCAAAACTTTATATTTACATTCTTACAAAACGTGTACATTACACATACCAAAACCACTCTTATGACAAAGACAACTCCGGACAATGGCGTAACATCCTTCAATGGGTGCCATGCAATGAAAAGGACATTGCCGAGCATTCAAGATCTTATTGGCCTAATATCAGAAAAGGTCTTGTTGGCGTGCCTATTCTTCATGCCATTCATTGCAAGTGACCTGAATGCCCAGAAATGGCAGGCCGGCTTTACGCTTGGCACTGCCAACTATCAGGGTGATCTTCGTGATAACCCTATAGGATTCGATGGTGCCAGATTAGCCCTTGCCGCGAGCCTGCATCGCATATACAGCAGCCGTTTTCAGATGGATGCGCAACTGATGTTCGGCTATTTGGGCGGAAATGATAAGAATGGTAGCAACAAGACCCGTAACCTCAGCTTCGATAGCCGGATCATCGAACTCTCCGTGACTGGAAGGGTCAACATCATTGCCAAAAAGGATGCGCGTATAGTCCCGTATGTGTCAGCTGGCCTGGCCGGATTCTATGCGAATCCGAAAGCTTTCGACGCGAGTGGCAAACGTCAGGAACTCTTTCCGCTCCGCACTGAGGGTCAGGGCTTAAGCCAATATCCCAACAGCAAAGTGCCAAGTAAAATCAACATCGCCATACCTTTCGGCCCCGGTTTGGATTTCAAAGTGGGCAAGCATGCGCATTTGGACATTGAGGCCATGTTCCGCAAGACCTTCACCGACCATTTGGATGATGTGGGTGGCAACTATCCCGACAAGTCTGTTCTGCAGAGCGCGAAAGGCGCCAAAGCGGTGGAAATGTCTTACCGC
>CAJBPC010000518.1 GCA_903957405.1 uncultured bacterium
GATGATAAACTCTACGGATTCCTCATCTGATCCAAGAGACCATTCTTCCACATCCAACATCCTACCGCAAAAACATTTTGATGGATTTTCGCATCGATGATGTTTTATTCGTATTTTCATTACCGACGCTTGCCACTTATTAGAATCTATCTATCAAACGCTTGTTTTTTTTATTATTTTCCTAATAATTACTTCGCGTATGGCAAGTCCCAAGGGATTATACCGTCCTGAATTCGAACACGACGCCTGTGGAATCGGTTTCGTAGCCAACATCAAGGGCAACAAAAACCACCAGATCGTCTCCGATGCACTCACCATTTTAGAGAACATGGAGCATCGCGGTGCCTGCGGCTGCGAAAACAATACCGGAGATGGCGCAGGCATCCTGATCCAAACACCACACGAGTTCTTTTTCGAGGAATGCCTGAAACTGGGCGTCCACCTGCCGGCTTTCGGGAAATATGGCGTGGGCTCCGTGTTCTTTCCACGAGAGATCCGCCTGCGGGAAGAATGCAGGGAGATCTTCCACCGGACGGCAGAGAAACTCGGCCTGGAGATACTCACCTGGCGCAAAGTGCCCGTCAACCCCGAAGGCATCGGCCCCACGGCACTCTCCGTCGAACCGGAAATGGAACAGGTATTCATCGCATGCCCCGACCATATCAACGACCCCATGGCCTTCGAACGCAAACTCTTCGTGTTGCGCAACCACAGCAGCCATATCATCAACAACACAGTCCGAAAAGATGCCATCGGATTTTATATCGCTTCGCTGTCCTATAAAATGATCGTCTACAAAGGACAACTGACGAGCCACCAGGTCCGCCATTATTTCAATGACCTGCAAAACAAACGGGTCGTCAGCGCCTTCGGCCTGGTGCATTCCCGTTTCGCAACGAACACCTTCCCGTCCTGGAAACTCGCACAGCCCTTCCGGTTCATTGCCCACAATGGCGAAATCAACACCTTACAAGGCAATCTGAACTGGATAAAGTCCAGCGAAAAAGGCTTCATATCCCCCTATTTCTCCAAAGAAGAAATGGATATGCTCCTGCCTGTGATCAGTGAGGGGCAGTCAGACAGCGCAAGCCTGGACAACATGATAGAACTGCTCGGCATGACCGGCCGTTCCCTCCCGCATGTGATGATGATGCTGATCCCTGAAGCATGGGACGATAACGACCAGATGGATCCGGCACGGAAGGCCTTCTATGAGTACCACGCCTCCATGATGGAACCATGGGACGGTCCGGCATCCATCTCGTTCACCGATGGCCGCATGATCGGCGCCACACTCGACCGGAACGGCCTAAGGCCCTCCCGATACTGCGTGACCACAGACGACCGCGTGATCATGGCATCCGAAACAGGCGCACTGCCCATCGACCCGAAATTGATCAAAGAGAACGGAAGACTCCAACCCGGAAAGATGTTCGTCGTCGACCTGGAACAAGGTCGCATCATCAGCGATGAAGAGATCAAGAACGAGATCTGCAACAGAAAACCCTATGCCGAATGGCTGAATAAATACAAAATACGCCTGAACGAACTGCCGGAACCACGCATCATGTTCACCCACCTGGAACATGACCAGGTCTTCAAATACCAAAAAGCCTTCGGATACACCCGCGAAGACCTCGAACAGATCATCACACCCATGGCCGTAGACGGAAAGGAACCGATCGGATCCATGGGCACAGACTCCCCGCTGGCCGTACTCAGCGAACAACCCCAGCACCTCAGCAGCTACTTCAAGCAACTGTTCGCACAGGTGACGAACCCGCCGATCGACCCGATCAGGGAGAGACTCGTCATGTCCCTGGCGACATTCGTCGGGAACAACGGGAATATGCTCATCGAAGACCCCCTCAGCTGCCACACCGTGGCCCTGAAACACCCGGTACTCACCAACCACGACCTGGAAAAAATTCGCAGTATCGACACCGGCATCTTCCAGGCAAAAAGCCTGCAATGCTACTTCCGTGCCGATGGCAAACCCGGCTCCCTGAAATCCGCGCTGGACAGGATCTGCCGTTACGCCGTCGATGCCGTGCAAGACGGCTTCGAAGTGCTTATACTACAGGACCGCGCCATAGACTCCGATCACGCCCCCATCCCCTCCCTCCTGGCAACCGCAGCCATCCACCACCACCTCATCCGAAAAGGATACAGGGGAAAGGTCGGCATCGTGGTGGAAGCAGGAGATGTATGGGAAGTGCATCACTTCGCCTGCCTGCTCGCATTTGGTGCCACCGCCATCAACCCATACCTGGCGCTCTCCACGATCCGCGACCTGAAAGCAAGCGGTCGCATCAAGACAGAACAGGACCCCGAACAACTGAAGAAAAACTATATCAAAGCCGTCAATGAAGGACTGCTGAAGGTCTTCTCAAAAATGGGCATCTCCACCCTGCAATCCTATCAGGGTGCGCAGATCATGGAGATCATCGGACTCAACCACGAAGTGGTCGACCAATATTTCACCGGTGCGGTCTCCCGCATCGAGGGCATGGGGCTTGACGAGATCGCCCGGGAAGCACTCGCCAAACACCATATCGCCTTCAGCCGGAAAGAAATCCCGACCGACCAGCTCCCCGCAGGCGGCATCTACCAATGGAAACGAAAAGGAGAGTTCCACCTCTTCAACCCCCAAACGATCCACCTGCTGCAGCATTCCACCCGGATGAACGACTACAGCGTCTTCAAGAAATATTCCAAACTCGTCAATGATCAATCCGAGAAGGCCTGCACCCTGCGTAGCCTTTTCGAATTCAAAAAGACCAGGCCATCCATATCGATGGATGAAGTGGAGCCGGAAGAAAACATCTTCAAACGCTTCGCCACCGGTGCCATGTCCTTCGGATCGATCTCCTGGGAAGCACATACAACCCTGGCCATCGCAATGAACCGCCTCGGTGCAAAAAGCAATACCGGTGAAGGTGGTGAGGATGAATCCCGCTATCAGCCACTGCCCAACGGCGACTCGATGCGCTCATCCATCAAACAGGTGGCATCCGCACGCTTCGGCGTCACCAGCCTCTACCTGACCGAAGCGGATGAACTCCAGATAAAAATGGCTCAGGGCGCCAAACCCGGTGAAGGCGGTCAACTGCCCGGTCACAAAGTGGATGAATGGATCGGAAGGGTAAGGCACTCCACCCCAGGGGTCGGCCTCATATCCCCACCACCACATCACGACATCTACTCCATCGAAGACCTCGCACAACTGATCTTCGATCTCAAAAATGCAAACAGAAATGCCAGGATCAGCGTCAAACTGGTTTCAAAGGCAGGCGTCGGCACGATCGCAGCCGGGGTGACAAAGGCGAAATCCGATGTGGTGCTGGTGTCCGGCTACGACGGTGGCACCGGCGCGTCCCCCATGAGCTCCATCCGGCATGCCGGACTTCCATGGGAACTCGGACTTGCAGAAACGCACCAGACCCTTGTCAAGAACCGCCTCCGAAGCCGCGTCACCGTACAAACCGACGGACAACTCAAGACGGGCAGGGATATCGCCATTGCCACGCTGCTCGGCGCTGAAGAATGGGGCGTGGCCACCGCAGCACTGGTCGTCGAAGGATGCATCCTCATGCGCCAATGCCACCTGAACACATGCCCCGTCGGAGTCGCCACCCAAGACCCTGAACTGCGCAAACGATTCACCGGCGCGGCAGACCATGTCGTGAACTTCATCCGCTTCATGACCCGCGAACTGCGGGAGATCATGGCGGAACTGGGATTCCGGACCATCAACGAGATGGTCGGCCAGGTGCAGACCCTCGGTGTGCGGGAAAATATCACCCATTGGAAATACCGAAAACTCGACCTATCCCCCATCCTCTACCAAGAACCCGAAGCCCGGTACACCGGCCTGTATAAACAGGAAGAACAAGACCACGGACTGCTCGGAGTGCTCGATTGGAAACTGCTCGAAGCGGCAAAACCCGCCCTGGACCAACAGGAAAAAGTAAGGCTGGCATTCCCGATAAGGAATACAGACCGCACCGTCGGCACGATCCTCTCCAATGAGATCACGAAAAAATACGGAGCCAGGGGTTTACCCGAAGACACGGTGCATATAAAACTCACCGGTACCGCCGGACAAAGTTTTGGCGCATTCAACACCCGCGGAGTGACGCTGGAACTTGAAGGTGATGCCAATGACTATTTCGGGAAAGGCCTCAGCGGTGCGCAACTCATCGTCTACCCTCAAAAAGAATCGACTTTCGTACCCGAAGACAATATCCTCATCGGGAACGTCGCTTTCTATGGTGCCACATCCGGTCATGCCTATATCCGCGGCAAGGCGGGCGAAAGATTCTGCGTCCGCAACTCCGGCGCAGATGCCGTGGTCGAAGGTGTCGGAGATCATGGCTGCGAATACATGACCGGCGGAACAGTGGTGATCCTCGGTGAAACCGGCCGCAATTTTGCCGCAGGCATGAGCGGAGGAATCGCATACATCTATGATGTGAAAGGAAACTTCAGCACACTATGCAACCACGAAATGGTCGACCTCGATCCGCTGGATGAAAATGACTTGGACCTGCTCAAGGATATGCTCTCCCGGCATTTCGCCAACACGGGCAGCACCGTCGCAGGGTTCGTCCTGAATGACATCGTACACCAGGCAGCGAACTTCGTCAAGGTCTTCCCGAAAGACTACAAGAAAGCCCTTTCCAAAAAGTTAGCCGAAACAACGACCGTCAGGAAATGAGGTCTGAAAAATCATAAACCACCCAACCACTAATACCCCCCGAATGGGAAAGCCAACAGGTTTTTTAGAATACACAAGGGCGTTGCCCGACAAACAAAACCCGGCCATACGGGTCAGCAACTACGAGGAATTCACAGGCCGCTTCAACGAAAAAGGCCTGAACCAACAGGCAGCCCGCTGTATGAATTGCGGCGTGCCCTTCTGCCATAGCGGTTGCCCTTTGGGGAATGTGATCCCGGAATTCAATGACGCTGTCTACCACGAACGCTGGAAGGAAGCTTACGACATCCTCAGCAGCACCAACAACTTCCCCGAATTCACCGGACGCATCTGTCCGGCGCCTTGCGAAAGCGCTTGTGTGCTGGGGATCAACCAACCGCCGGTGGCCATTGAGGAAATCGAAAAACACATCATCGAGATCGCTTTCGAAAAAGGATACGTCACACCCCGGAAACCGAATATGCGAACCGGGAAAAAAGTCGCCGTCGTAGGATCCGGACCGGCCGGAATGGCGGCAGCGGCACAGCTCAACTATGCAGGACACCAGGTGACCGTCTTCGAAAGAGACGACAAACCGGGCGGCCTCTTGCGCTACGGCATTCCTGATTTCAAACTATCGAAAGATGTCGTCGAAAGAAGGATCAGCCTTATGGAAGAAGAAGGGATCAGCTTCCGATGCCATGCCAACGTTGGGGTCAATGTGAACCTGAACGATATGCTTCGCGAATTCCACGCCGTAGTGCTGTCAGGAGGATCCACCATACCCCGCGACCTGACGATTCCCGGTCGCGAACTCAACGGCGTTCACTTCGCCATGCCCTTCCTCAAACAACAAAACAAAAGAGTCTCCGGGATCGACCCATTTGCGGGCAAAGACACAGAGAGCAATATCCTCACCCAGGAGATCAGCGCAAAAGGAAAGAAAGTCGTCGTGATCGGAGGGGGAGACACGGGCAGCGATTGTGTAGGAACATCCAACCGGCAGGGTGCAGCGTCGGTCACCCAGTTCGAGCTGATGCCTAAACCACCGGAGGGAAGAAACCCGCTGATGCCCTGGCCAACCTACCCCATGATCATGAAAACCACTTCTTCACATGAAGAAGGATGCGAAAGGCAATGGGCCCTGGCAACCAAAGAATTCATCAGCGATGGCATGGGCAACCTCAAAGCACTCAAAACCGTTGAACTGGACTGGAAATCTGCCGAAGATGGAAAACCATC
>CAJBPC010000519.1 GCA_903957405.1 uncultured bacterium
ATGATGAATGAAATCAATTTAGGTTTGACTAATAGAAAAGTATTGGTTGTTACATCTTCTGGATTTTAAAAACACATTTTTTATAAACGTCAGGATACAGATACAGACTCAAAACCATCATCACCGAAAATGAAATCTCTTTTCGTCATTTGTTTGATCGCCTGCTGCGGATTGCAAACCACCGCCCAATGGAAGCCCTTTCGCTTCGCTTTTATCAGTGATACCCATATAGGATCACCTAACGGCAATGCCGAAGAGGATCTGCGCAGGACCGTGAAAGATATAAACAACATGGACGATATCTCTTTTGTAGTCATCACAGGAGATATTACAGAACTGGGTACGAATGATGAAATCATCCTAGCAAAAAAAATACTTGATAGTCTTGATGTTCCCTGGTACATCATTCCAGGAAATCACGATAGCGGCTGGAGCGAAAGCGGAGGTATGAGTTTCACGAAAACCTTTGGTAGCGACAGATTTTATTTCAGTCACAACGGCATTGTTTTTATGGGTTGCGCATCTGGTCCCTACGTGCGCATGAGCGATGGTCATATCCCTCGTGATGCAGTCTTGTGGATGGACAGCGTCCTTAAAAAAACGGACCCTAAAACACCCATCGTTTTTCTAAATCATTATCCTCTCGACAAGGATCTCGACAACTGGTACGAAGCCATCGACCGACTGAAGCAACACAATACAATAGCCGCACTCTGTGGTCATGGACACAGCAACAGAAAACTAAACTTCGAAGATATCCCGGCGGTCATGGGCCGCTCCAATCTTCGCGGCAAATCGGCCTATGGAGGATACAACATTGTGGACATTCGACGAGATTCCATGATTTTCTCAGAACGTACGCCAGGTTTTCAAACAAATCCGGCTTGGACCGGTATCAAACTTGAATCTAAGACATATGACCTTGGACGGCAATTCCCCCGCCCGTCATACAATTTAAATGACAGCTTCCCGAATGTTCGCCTGAAATGGTCATTTGCGTCTGATGCCAATGTGATCTCCACCCCGATGGTGGTAGATGGCCTGGTTGTATTCGGAAACAGCTTGGGTCGAATCGATGCATTGGATCTCAAAAAAGGAAAAAAGAAATGGTCTTTCCAAACCGGCGGCGCCATATATTCCTCGCCAGCTGCAAGTAATGGCTTTGTAGTCTTTGGCTCATGCGACGGTAACATCTATTGTCTCAAAACCACTACTGGTAAGCTCGCGTGGAAGCTGACTACCGACGCCGCAGTGCTCGGAAGTCCAACCATCCAAAACGGCATGGTGTACATCGGTGGAAGCGACCATAATTTCCGGGCAGTATCACTTAGCAACGGAAAAGAAATCTGGCGCTTCGGAGGCCTTAACGGCCCAGTAGTCAGTACTCCGGTGATACAAGGAGGAAAAATCATCTTCGGTGCGTGGGATCGTCACCTTTATGCACTGGATATCCGGAACGGCAGCCTACAATGGAAATGGAACAATGGGTCCTCCGTTCGGAATTATTCCCCCGCATCCTGCATTCCAGTCGTCAAAGATGATGTGGTATATATCGTCGCACCAGACAGATACCTCTCTGCCATCGATATTCATTCAGGCACCACACTTTGGAGAACGAATGAATCCACCGTCCGCGAATCCATCGGCATTGCAGCGGATGGTGAACTCATCTACGCAAAGACAATGAACGACACCATCGTGGCTTTCCCAACTTCAAGGAATCAACAAAAAGCAAGATGGAAGATGCATGCCGGCTTCGGATATGAACACGTCCCGTCGATGCTCATTGAAAGCAATGGAGTGATCTATTTCGGTACAAAAAATGGAGTGGTTTATGCAATAGACGCCGCGACACAAAAAGTCGTTTGGAAATACAAAGTCGATAACTCAATGGTGAACACAGTGAATCTCTTGAAATCTAACGAACTGCTCGCTTCGACGATGGACGGAAAGCTTGCCTTACTGGAATCCATAAAATGACCGGAAAATTTAGAACATCTGGGCAGCCATCAAAAACATAAAGCTTTTCGTAAACATGTCCACTTTTGTACATTTGCCAACATGCCTGGTCCCGTAATCTGCATTGGAGCCGCCTTGATCGATGAACTTCTGCTTGCGAATGAAGATATTGTACTTTCCAGCACTACTCCGGCGACGGTTACAAGGTCTGCTGGTGGGGTGGCACGTAATATCGCTCACCAGCTTGCTCTCCTTGGCGTTCCTGTTCAATTGGTCAGCGTCTTCGGTGACGATGAAACAGGAGATTGGTTGAAAAAATTTTGTCTTAGTGCAGATATCTCTTTGGATGCCGCACTTACAATAAAAGGCCCGACTGGCAAATACACAGGCATCATTAAACAAGATGGCTCTCTTTTTGCTGCATTTCTCAGCAACACCGCCATTCATCATATCACCCCGGAATATCTGGAATCCAAAAGAGTGCTGCTCTCTACCGGATCTTTCCTCCTCGCAGACGCCAATATCAGTAAAGACTCCATCGAATGGTTGCTGACTTACAGCCGTGAATCCGGCATTCCATTCATCATCGAACCGGTTTCTGTGGCACCGGCAAGAAAACTCGCATCGATAGACCTAAATGGACTTTACCTTATAACGCCAAACGAGGATGAACTTCCGGCTATAAGCATGGAACATGAAACCCAATCACATCATCCTGTAGATAGCTTGCTCCGTAGAGGAGTAAGCCAGGTCTGGGTGCATAATGGCGCAAAAGGTTCGACTATTTTCAGCAACGATAGGTCAATTTCGCTGCACGCAAGACCAACAAAAGTGGTGGACTGCACGGGCGCCGGCGATAGTTCACTTTCCGGTTTCATTTTAGGAAAATACCTTGGGAAAAGGAACGATGAATGCCTGAAAATCGCCCACACCCTGGCGTCTGAAATCCTACAGGTACACGGAGCCATAGACTTGCAAATGAGCCGTAACAGACTACTTACATTGGTTCCGAAATATTTTCCATGATAGAACATCCTTTGCTGAACATTCACCAGGAAGTGCTATCCGCCATAGAAAACGGACATCCGGTCGTGGCCCTTGAGTCAACCATCATCTCACATGGTATGCCGTGGCCACAAAACGTGGATACAGCCCTTTCCGTGGAAAAAATCGTTCGGGAAAATGGGGCGATTCCCGCCACCATCGCCATCCTTGATGGACAATGTCAAATAGGATTGACAACCGAGCAGATCAACACCCTCGGAACTGTAAAAGATGTATGGAAAGTCAGCCTTCGGGATATGCCCTTCGTCATTTCACAACGCATTCCCGGTGCCACAACCGTAGCAGCCACCATGCGCATCGCATCCATGGCAGGTATTAAAATTTTCGCGACCGGAGGCATCGGAGGAGTACACCGGGGAGCAGAACACAGCATGGACATATCAACCGACCTCACCGAAATGTCCCAAACCTCCGTAGCAGTGATTTCCGCAGGAGTCAAATCAATACTGGACATTGGCCTCACACTGGAATATTTAGAAACCATGGGTATACCCGTCGTCACTTGGGGACAAGACGCATTCCCGAGTTTCTACTCCCGAGAAAGCAACTTTCCATCACCATTGCGGTTGAATAATGCTGATGCGATCGCAGCTTTACTACATGCGAAATGGCGTCTTGGCTTGAATGGATCAGTACTCATCGCAAACCCCGTTCCCTCCGACTGGGAGATCCCAGCTGAAACCATGGAAGCGCATATCCTTGACGCCATAAAAGCAGCTGACCTCAATCGTGTCTCCGGAAAAGAACTGACACCATACCTCCTTAAATACATTAGCGAACATACCCGAGGCGAAAGCCTTGAAGCCAATATCGCCCTCATACGGCACAACGCAAAAGCAGGTGCAGAGTTGGCTGTGGCATTTCAACGCCTTAGCCGTAATGCTTCCATTTGATTGTTATAATTTATAAATAACGCCCCTTCTAAACATCAGTCAATTGTGAGCGATCCCAATAGCCCCTTTAAACCAATCTATTAAGATGAAAAATTTCATTTACCCATCCCTGCTGCTGTTTTTTTGCATCTCAGCCATCGGTC
>CAJBPC010000520.1 GCA_903957405.1 uncultured bacterium
ATTTCAACATCACGCCCAAATGGAAGGTCGGGGCAACCGGATTCTATGACTTGAAAACCACCCAACTCCAATCACTCACTACTTTCATTTCCCGCGACCTTCATTGCTGGCAGATGTCTGTCAACATCACACCAGTAGGCTTGTACCGGTTCTTCAATCTGTCCATCAGTCCGAAATCAGGCATGCTTCGCGACCTTCGCATCAACCGGACAAGGTATTTTTATTCCAACTGATCCAATCCCCCGGATGCGCGGTTGAACTGTGAGGCTTATCCCTAAGGTCAGTATTTGCCTTGATTTTGTTCATAATAATCCCACATGATCCTGAAGGTTTTTTCCTTCAGTTCCTTCACGGTTTCCTCCGGTCCGGGCCTGATGGGGTCAAGGAAATGCATTTCAACTTTTCCGGGAATGAAACGAAACGGTTTGTCATTCGGCAGCATCCGGGCCGTTCCGAAGATGATGGCCGGCATGATGGGTTTGCCGGCATCCACTGCGAGCTTGAAAGCACCATCCTGAAAATCCTTGAGCGGCTTTCCTGTCTTGTTTCGCGTACCTTCCGGATAGATGCACATGTGCATGCCACCCTCCAACACCTGTCGCATTTTCAGGTAGCTGTCTCGACGGCTTCTGTCACTGCTGCGGTCCACTAATACGGATCCGCGCTTGTAAATGATGTTGAATACCGGAACACGGGCGATCTCGATCTTCGCGATCGTCTTATTGGCACCCGGTATGCCAGGGCTCGTGATGGGCACATCCAGCATGGAATTATGGTTGCATACAACGACATACTGCTGACCCGTTTTGAATTTTTCCTTCCCCCGGATGCGCAGCCTAATGCCCGATAGAAGAAAGAAAATGGCGATCCAGACGCGAGAAATGTTGAGCAGAAGGGATGTTCGCCTGGGTTCCGGCCAAAACCCGCTGATCCAAATGGCCGGCAGGAATACCAGCATCGAAAGGATGAATACCAAACCAGCCCATATCAACATGACCCTGGAAAAAAGATTTTTCATGTCGGCAATTTAAGTCTTCAGGTCCGGATTCCATTCAATGGGGGACATACCCTCTTGAATAAGTATTTCATTTGTCAAGGAAAAATGCCTGCACCCGAAAAACCCGTTTCTTGCCGACAAAGGGGAAGGGTGAGCAGCCTCCAATATCCGGTGACGTTTTGCATCGATGAGATGTTTTTTCTCCTGCGCAAATCTCCCCCAAAGAAGAAAGACGAGGCCTTTCTTTTCAACGGAAAGCCTTTTAATGACGGCATCCGTAAACTGCATCCACCCGATCCGGGCATGGCTCATCGGTTCATTCGCCCTGACCGTAAGTGAAGCGTTGAGCAATAGCACGCCCTGGCTGGCCCAATGACTGAGGTCGCCATTGCGACCGGAGATCGGTATGCCAAGATCGGAGCTGATTTCCTTGAAGACATTCACCAAGGAGGGGGGGCGTTTCGTTCCTTTTGTGACAGAGAAGCATAGCCCATTCGCCTGCCCCTCTCCGTGATAGGGATCCTGCCCGAGGATGACCACCTTGACTTTATCAAAAGGTGTGCAGTTGAAAGCGTTGTACATCATATCCTCCGGAGGATAAATTTTCATTCCTGTCAGATCCTCCTTATTAAGAAACTCAACAATCTTCGCAAAATATGGCTTTTCGAATTCCTGCTTCAGGGTTTCTTTCCATCCCGGTTCAATGATGACATCCATCTTTTTGCGCAAGCGTTTTGTATACGCAAGCTAAAAAAAAATCTTCTCATCGCCCTTTTGATCTATTGCCCGCAACTCCAGGATCGACCGGAATGACAACTTCCTGCATATGCGGTCCTAGTTCTCAGCTTGGATCTGATGGCAGTCATGCCGAAATGACTTTTTTTTATAGGATCACTATGATTTCAGTGTACAAAACTTCTTTTGTAACTTCGCGCAATTCCAAGGGTGTTTCCCGTAAAAAAGGAACATCCTGTGGTGTTTTATCGAATTACGAAAGAATATCATGAAAGGTCCGGTAGCTCAGTTGGATAGAGCGGCAGCCTTCTAAGCTGTAGGTCATTGGTTCGAATCCAATCCGGATCACTAAAAATCAAAGAGTTAGATGTACTAAAAAGATCTAATTCGTTAACAAAAAAGTGGTCATGTTAACGGCAATGTTAACGGCAATGTTAACACCTCCCAAGTTAACGACAAATTCAAAACACAATCACTTAGGCTGAAATAAACTTTTTATACAGTCCGGTAAAACGTCCACCTACAGCTTCACCAGATGTCATTACGGGAGCTTCTTTGAGTTCGATGTGATCAACCAAAATACCGCTGCTGTTAACCTGTTTTCCCTTACGCATGATTTCATACATCAGCATTTCAGTTATTTCCCCAAAATCCAGGTTGACTATCAGTACTTCTTTTTCTATCGGGATCTCTTTCCAGTTTTCAGGTACTTCTGAATCTTTGC
>CAJBPC010000521.1 GCA_903957405.1 uncultured bacterium
CATGGGGATGACGATCGCGTGGTTTCGGTCGACTACGCCCGGCAGATGCGCAAGGTGCTGGGGGAGTTCCATCCCGACTTCGCATATTACGAGTACCCCGGCGGATCGCATTGGTTCGGCGATATCAGTGTCGACTGGCCGCCATTGTTCTCGTTCCTGAACACGCACCGCAACAGGCAGTCATCCGGGGTGCAGGCGATCGACTTCAGCACCGCCGCGCCGGCCATCTCTTACGAACACTATTGGGTCGCCATCCTGCAGCAGCAGCGCACCCTCGCATACAGCAGGGTCAAGTTGAGCCGCGACAGTGCGGGGCGGTCGATCTCCGGCACGACGGAAAACATAAGGGTGCTGGCCCTCAAGCCGGATGTTTTCCGCAGCGGAGAACGGATCGCCATAGACCTCGACGGATATCGCTTGTCCGTTACCGTTAGTGAGGGCAGGGAGGATATCGTGCTGACGCGGAGCGCGGCGGGATGGGCCGTATCAGCCTTGCCGCCGGCATCGGAGAAAGGCATCCGCCGCGGTGCGGGTTTCAAGGACGCCTTCGGTCACGGGATGATATTTGTGTACGGCACAAAGGGCACTGCGGAAGAGAATCGCTGGTCGCTGCAAAAGGCGAGGTATGATGCCGAGTCTTGGTATTACAGGGGCAATGGCGCGGTCGACGTCATCGCGGATATGGCATATGAAAAGGCGAAGCACTCCGGCCGGGGCGTCATCCTATACGGCAATGCGCAGACCAATGCCATGTATGAGCCGATGATGCGGGGCTGTGAAGTCAGGTTGGAGAGGGGCAAGGCCATCGTCGGAGGAAAGGTTTACAGTGGAGATGCATTTGCCGGTTGCATCCTGTGGCTTTCGGCGAATGACCCTTTGACCTCCGTGGCCGTCATCGGCGGCACGGGCCTCAAAGGCATGCGTGCCGCGGAGTCCAACCAGTATTTTGCCGGCGGCAGCGGGTTCCCAGACTTCATGATCTTCAGCTCCGCCATCCATCTGCAGGGCGCGAAAGCCCTGGTGGCCGCGGGTTTCTACGACCATGCGTGGCGGCTGTCGGGAGACCATGTGGCGGAATGATCCGGATGATCCCTGCAACCCTTCCGACGTTCATATCCGATCATATCCTGAAGAAGATCTTCTTGCGGTAGAGGAACAGGCAGAGGCCCCATTCGAGTCCGAAGATCACCAGTGCGCTGAGGATATGCTGCAGGGCGACCGGTACCGAGGCGAATCCCATCAGTCCGTTTGTCACGGACGCCGCGTATTCATTGAACCATCGGCCGCCGGGTATCTCGAAAAATAGATAGATGAATATCGAGTTCATCCCGACGACCGTCGCGAAAGTGAGGTACTTGTGGTGACCGCGGAGGTCTATCCACCAATAGCAGGCCGCGAGTGCGAGCAGGCAGCAGCCAAGGGATGCAAGGGTGAAGGAGGAGGTGGCGATCCGCTTGATGATGGGGGTGATGCCTGCCTGATCCAGCAGGATCCCTGCCGCGATCGTTGCCAGTCCCCACCAGACGAGTGCCTTCGCCGACTTCGGTTGCTGCAGCAGGAAGCGCCCCGCCAGCGCCCCCGCGATGGTGTGGACAGCGGTGGGGATGCAGTTGATGGCGACCCATCCGCCACGATTGATCTTATTCATCAGCAGCAGGTCGACGTAGTTCCCGAAATTATGCTGGTCGGTGAATGGCTGATCGAAGCCGGGTATGTCTGGCAAGCGGTACATTCCTTCCGTCAGCAGCAGCAGGCCTGCGCAAAAAAGCAGTTGAGCCCTCAGCCCCCATTCAAATACGAGCCATGCCAGCAGTGTCGTGAAGGACAGTTGCGTCAGTACATTCCACAGTTCGAAGGAGAGCCCTGCCGGCCTGACGGCGTAGATGAGCACTCCCCAGAAGAACAGCCAGCCGGAGCGTTTCAGGGTTTTGATGCCGGTGGCATGCCGGGTGATGCCCGCGAGTTTCTGCCGTTGCAGCGAATAGGCCATCGCGGTGCCTGCGATGAACATGAAGCCCGGCTGTATGAGGTCCCAGAACCGGAGTCCGTTCCATGGATGATGGAACAGCTGCCGGATGAGCGGTTCGGCAAGGGTGCCTGCCGCAACCGGTTCGAGGTGTTCGTACAAGCCGGCGGCCTCCAGTGCGAGGAGCACCATGATCCAGCCCCTCATCGCATCGAGGGAATGCAGTCTTTGTGTTGTTGCAGCAGTCATATGGCGGTTGTTTTGGCCGGTCAGACAGCTTCCGCTGCCTTCCGGAACCCAAGTACGGAAAAAAATTTTTTAATTCCGCGAAAGTCGGATATTTGCCGTGATGAAAATGATCAATAACAAATGGTGGTGGCATATGAACTCTTAGGGGTCGTCGTGTCATTTTCATTTATTCGAAATAACAGGGCCCCGTTCATAGCGGGGCTTTTTCTTTTTTGCCATCGGATCAAAGCACAAGCGCATGAGAAAGATCACCATAAAGACCGAAGTGAAGCGGATGCCGGCGGACATCCATACGCCGGTGGGCATCTACCTCCGGCTGAGGGACCGCTTCCGGGATACCATCCTGCTGGAGAGTACGGACAACCGTGCTGCGGAAAACAGCTATTCCTTCATCTGTGTCAATGCCATCGCGGGGGTCGAGGTGAGTTCCTACGGGACGATCGAGACCAAGCTCCCCGGTGAGAAACCGGAGCAGCTCCCCATCACCGACGGCAGGCAGGTGCCTGACATGCTCTGGGCGTTCATGGAACGCTTCGAGGCACAGTCTGATCGCCGGGAGGCGCAATACGCACAGGGGCTTTATGGTTACACCGCCTATGATGCGGTGCGTTTCTTTGAGCCGGAGAGGCTGTCAGCCACGGATAAGGGTCAAAACATCCCTTTGATGCGCTATCGCCTCTACCAGTACGTGATCGCCATCAATCATTTCAGGGACGAGCTGTTCCTGTGCGAGAACTGCATCGAAGGGGTGCCGTCTGAGAGCGGATTGCTGCACAGCATCGTCCGCAGCCGGGATGTCCCGCAGTATCCTTTCGCACTGGAGGGATCCGAGACCTCCAACATGGATGACAGCGCCTTTCTGGCGATGGTTCAAAAAGGCATTGCACACTGCCATCGCGGGGATGTCTTCCAGGTGGTGTTCAGCCGTCGCTTCAGCCAGGGGTTCACCGGTGACGAGTTCAACGTGTATCGTGCCCTTCGAAGCATCAACCCCTCTCCGTACCTGTTCTTTTTCGATTACGGGTCGTACAAGCTGATGGGGTCTTCGCCTGAAAGCCAGCTGGTGGTGAAGGGCGGCAAGGCGGTGGTCCATCCGATCGCAGGAACTTTCCGGCGTACCGGCAATGACGAAACGGACCAGCGTGAAGCGGCCCGCCTGCTGGAAGATCCCAAGGAGAATGCCGAGCATGTGATGCTGGTCGATCTGGCGCGCAACGACCTGAGCCGGGTGTGTGACGATGTAAAAGTGACGCAGTACAAGCAGGTGCATTACTATTCGCATGTGATCCACCTGGTGAGTGAAGTGTCGGGACAGGTGAGGCCCGGCAGCAATCCCTTCGTGCTGATGGCGAAGACATTCCCTGCCGGAACGCTGAGTGGGGCACCCAAGATCCGCGCCATGGAACTCATCGATGCCTACGAACCGACAGGCCGATCCTATTACGGAGGGGCGCTGGGTTTCATGGGATTCGATGGCAGCTGCAACCATGCCATCATGATCCGCAGCCTGCTGAGCCGCGATAACCGGCTGACATACCAGGCAGGTGCGGGCATCGTATCCTCCAGCATCCCGGAGCAGGAACTCCAGGAAGTCGGCAATAAACTCGGTGCCCTGAAGAAGGCCATCATCGCGGCAGCGGACCTTACCGATTGATCCATGAGCATTGTGCCGATCATAGAACCGATATCTCAACCGGATCCCCGATCCGACATATACATCTCAATCAAGCGACCGAACGTGCAGCGAATCCTGATTTTCGACAACTACGACTCCTTCACCTACAACCTGGTGCATTTGGTGGAGCGCATCCTCGGGCAGAAGACCGAGGTGTTCCGCAACGACGAGATCCCACTGGAGCAGGTGGATGCTTTCGACCGCATCATCCTTTCTCCGGGACCCGGCATCCCCGAGGAGGCTGGCGCACTCCTCCCGCTCATCAAAGCCTATGCCCCGACCAAGCCGATCCTGGGTGTTTGCCTCGGACACCAGGCCATCGGGCAGGCATTTGGAGGGGAGCTCACCAACCTTGTGGATGTCTACCATGGCGTTGCCACACCCATCCGCCTTGAAGCGGACATCATCCCTTCGGCTTTCGGGAATGACTGGTTCACCGGTCTCGCGGAGCCGGTGGTCGGCAGATACCACAGCTGGGTCGTCAGCGGGGGAGGCCTGCCGGATTGCCTCGAAGTGACCGCTAGGGACGCCGCTGGACATATCATGGCGCTCCGACACCGGACCTTCGATGTGCAGGGCGTCCAGTTCCACCCCGAGAGCATACTCACCCCCGATGGCGAACGGATGCTTAGGAACTGGTTTGGTAAGGCGATCGACACGAAAGAATAACGTCAACGTATATGCGAAAATATCTCACCCTGCTGTTCGAGCACAAGACCCTCGACCGCGCCCAGGCCCGGGAGATCCTCACCGGCATCGGCCATGGTACATACAACGAGCATGAGATCACCGCCTTCATGACGGTCTACCTCATGCGCAGCATCACCATACCTGAGCTGCAGGGATTTCGGGATGCGCTCCTCGACCTCTGCGTGCCGGTAGACCTAGGGGGCCGAAGGGTCCTCGACATCGTGGGCACGGGTGGTGACGGGAAGAACACCTTCAACATCTCCACACTCGCCTGCTTCATCGTAGCGGGCGCAGGGCAGAAGGTCGCCAAGCACGGCAACTACGGTGCCAGTTCCATCAGTGGGGCATCCAATGTGATGGAGCGCATGGGGTACCGCTTCAAGAGCGACAGTGATGCGTTGAATCGCGAACTGGACGCCGCCGGGATCTGCTTTCTGCACGCACCGATGTTCCATCCGGCACTCAAGATGGTGGGGCCCATCCGGCGAAACCTCGGGATGCGCACTTTTTACAACATGCTCGGTCCGATGGTGAATCCCGCCAAGCCCGACTATCAGCTGGTGGGGGTCTACAGCCTCGAAATGGCGAGGGTGTACAACTACCTGCTGCAACTCGATGACAAGCCATTCACGATCATCCACAGCCTTGATGGGTATGATGAGATATCTCTGACCGATGACACGAAAGTGATCACCCGGGAAGGGGAAAAGGTGATCTCCCCCGAACGGCTGGGGAAGCGGCGCGTGTTTGCAGAGGACCTTCACGGAGGCGATACCCCCGAAGCCGCTGCGGCCATCTTCCGAAACATCCTCGAGGGGCGCGGCAGCTGGGCGCAGAACGCAGTGGTGCTGGCGAACGCCGCCATGGCATTGCACTCGACCGGTTCGCACGGATCCTATGATGACGCATACGCGGCCGCAGTCGACAGCCTCGATTCGGGCAAGGCGATCGGTGCGCTGGAAACACTCATCGCCATTCAGTGACAGACCCGTCCTTCACATAAAAAAGCAGACATGCAAGAACCGCACATACTCGATAAGATCATCGCGCACAAGCGCGCCACCCTCCCGGTGAGGAAAGGGCTCGTACCGACTGCGGTGCTGGAGAAATATCCGTATTTCGAACGCAGCTGCAATTCCCTCGCAGCCTCCCTGCGGACGGGGGCCAATACCGGCATCATCGCGGAATTCAAGCGGAGTTCGCCTTCAAAAGGCGTCATCAACGACGCTGTCACGGTCGCCGAAGTGGCCGCGGCATATGCGGCCGGAGGGGCGGCGGCGATTTCCGTACTGACAGATGACCGGTTCTTCGGCGGATCGAACGATGACCTGATGGATGCTCGGGACACGGTGGACCTGCCATTGCTGCGAAAGGACTTCATCATCGACGAGTACCAGATCCTGGAAGCAAAAGCCATCGGCGCCGACCTCATCCTCCTGATCGCGGCTTGCCTCACGCCGGCAGAAGTCAGGGACCTCGCGGCTTTTGCGCACGGGCTCGGTCTGGAGGTCTTGCTGGAGCTGCACGCAGCAGAAGAACTCGGGCATATCTGCGACGGGATCGAATTGGTGGGGATCAACAACCGAAGCCTCAAGACCTTCGATGTGGACATAGAGCGCAGCCTGCGGATGGCCGAGCACATACCTCCGGGTAAGATAAGGATCGCCGAGAGCGGCATACATGCGCCCGAGCAGGTGAATGTATTCAAAGCGCACGGCTTCAGTGGCTTCCTGATGGGAGAACAATTCATGAAACACGCGGATCCCGGGGATGCGTTCCGGCAGTTTGCAGCAGCTTTGTAAAACACCACTATGAGGATAAAAGTTTGCGGTATGACGAAGCTCGAGCAGTTGCGGGAACTCGATGCACTCGGCGTCGAATTCGCCGGACTGATCTTTTATCCGCGCTCACCTCGGTATGTCGGGAAATTCCCGCTCAGCGCCGGTGACGTGCGGAAGGAAAAGCTCAATATCAACAGGGTAGGGGTATTCGTGAATGCAGACGCCGATGATGTCCTCCGGGCTGTGGATGAGTGGCGTCTTCATATGGTGCAGCTGCACGGCGACGAATCCGTCAAGTACTGCGAACATATCAGCAACCATGTCACCACGGTCAAAGCGTTCAGGGTGGGGCCGGATGAGAACATCGCCTGGAAGATCCATCCTTACCGGGATGCCGTCGACATGTTCCTCTTCGATTCCATCGGTGTGAATTACGGCGGCAATGGCAGCCAGTTCGATTGGGAACTGCTGGCATCCGTTGCCATCGGCAAGCCTTATTTCCTCAGCGGCGGCATCGGACCGCAGGATGCGGAAAGGGTACGCGCTTTCGCCGGCCGACAACCCGACCTATTCGCCCTCGATGTCAACAGTCGTTTCGAGACGGCACCGGGCATCAAGGATATGCGGCTCGTAGATGCGTTCAAAAAAGAGGTTGGTCGGTAAGCCGATTGTTCGGTCATGATAAGATCAATAAGAAAAAAAATACATATGACAGTCACCTATCAAAATCCAGACACACACGGCTACTATGGTGCTTTTGGAGGGGCCTTCATCCCCGAGATGCTGCACCGGAATGTCGCGGAGCTGCAGTCGAAATATCTGAAGATCATGGCTGATCCTGCATTCCGCCGTGACCAGGACGCTTTGTTGCGCGACTATGTCGGTCGGCCGACACCGCTCTTTCATGCGCTCCGCCTCAGTGAAAAACACGGCACCCGCATCTTCCTCAAACGCGAAGACCTCTGCCATACCGGTGCGCATAAGATCAACAACACCGTCGGCCAGATTCTCCTTGCCGAGCGGCTCGGTCGCACCCGCATCATTGCGGAGACAGGCGCCGGGCAGCATGGCGTGGCCACGGCTACGGTTTGTGCGCTCAAGGGGCTTGAGTGCATCGTGTACATGGGGGAGAAAGACATCGAACGGCAGGCACCCAATGTGGCCCGTATGCGGATGCTCGGCGCGAAAGTCGTGCCGGCCCTCAGCGGAAGCCGCACGCTGAAGGACGCCACCAACGAAGCCATCCGCGATTGGATCAACCATCCCGACGATACGCATTACATCATCGGCAGCGTCGTAGGTCCCCATCCCTATCCCGACATGGTCGCCAGATTTCAGAGCGTCATCAGTGCGGAGATCCGGAAGCAGCTGCTGGAGAAGACCGGATCGGAGCTTCCGACGCATATCGTCGCCTGTGTCGGTGGAGGCAGCAATGCGGCCGGGGCTTTTTATCATTTCCTCGATGAGCCTGACGTCAGCATCGTTGCCGTCGAGGCCGCCGGACATGGCGTACACAGCGGCATGAGTGCCGCCACCACGCAGCTCGGAAAGCCCGGCATCCTGCACGGCAGCAGAAGCCTGCTGATGCAGACGGCGGATGGGCAGGTCATCGAACCGCACAGCATCTCCGCCGGGCTCGACTACCCGGGCATCGGTCCGATGCATGCCAATCTTTTCGAAACAGGACGGGGGATATTCCTCAGCGCCACCGATGAGGAGGCCATCGCCTCGGCATTCGAACTGTCCAGGCTGGAAGGCATCATCCCCGCACTCGAAACGGCACATGCATTCTCCGCACTCGACGGCATGCGCTTCAAGGAAGACGACTGCGTGGTGGTCTGCCTCAGCGGTCGCGGCGACAAGGACCTCGCCACCTACATGCAGTATCTGTGACCGAAATACGCCACGAACCTGAAATAAATATAAATATAAATACAAACATGGGTGTCTGAGGGATCTTGTCCAGAGATCCGAAAAGATGCATGATCCGCATCCGACTCAAGGCCATCCGATATCCGACAGCAAGTGTCATGCGGAAAAAATAAATACAACATGAAAAGATCAGAGGAGCTGTTCCTCCGCAAAAATAATAGGGTGCTCAATGTGTACTGCACGGCGGGCTATCCGCAATTCGACAGCACCCTGGAGGTGATGAAAAGCCTGCAGGCCCACGGCGCAGACATCATCGAGCTCGGCATGCCCTACAGCGATCCGCTCGCCGACGGGCCCGTCATCCAGCAGAGCAGCATGGACGCACTGGCCAACGGAATGACCATCGCCGCGCTGTTCGCGCAACTCCGCGACATGCGCAAGGAGATCCATATCCCCGTCATCCTGATGGGATATCTGAATCCGGTCATGCAGTACGGTTTCGAAAGATTCTGCCAGGATGCCGCCATGGTGGGCATCGACGGCCTTATCCTGCCGGACCTCCCCGAATTCGAATTTGAGTCGGTTTACGGTCCGGTAATGCAGCGCCATGGTCTCGATTTCATCTTCCTCGTCACACCCGAGACCAGCGAAGCGCGCGTCAAAAAATTGGATAGCCTCAGTACCGGTTTCCTGTATGTGGTCTCGTCTTCATCGACGACCGGGAGTGACAAACAGATGGATCCTGTCGCCGACTATCTGAAACGCCTGAAGGGCTACGGATTGCGCAATCCGTTGCTGGTGGGTTTCGGCATAAAAGACAAGGCGTCGTTCGATGCGGCATGTACCTATGCCAATGGCGCGGTCATCGGCAGTGCATATATCCGTGCGATCAGTGAAGCCGGTGACATCGACCTCGCCACTAAGGAATTCCTGGACTCCGTCTTGCATTGATAAAACAACACATGGACATCGCGATCATAAAATACAACGCAGGCAATATCCGCTCCGTGCAATACGCACTCGAGCGCATCGGCGCTTCCGCCGTCGTCACGGATGATGAAGCGGAGATCCGGCGTGCCGACCGCGTCATCTTCCCCGGTGTCGGAGAAGCTTCAGGGGCCATGCGATACCTGAAAGACAGGAAGCTCGACAGGGTCATTCAATCCCTCACACAGCCCGTGCTGGGCATCTGCCTGGGGATGCAGCTCATGTGCCGGCACTCCGAGGAGCATGACACCGAATGCCTCGGCATCTTCGATGAGGATGTGCGCCGCTTCGATCCGCAGGGACAGCCGTTCAAGATCCCACAGATAGGATGGAACAGGATCTCCGATCTGAAGGGGCCTCTGTTCCGGAATGTCGAGGATGGTTCATTCTGCTACTTCGTGCACAGCTATCATGCATCAACCGGTGAACATGCCATTGCAACGACAAACTACATCCTGCCTTACAGCGCTGCACTGCAAAAGGATAACTTCTTCGGTGTGCAGTTCCATCCCGAGAAGAGCGCGACGATAGGGGAACAGATCCTGAAAAACTTCCTTGAATACTGACGGCATATGGAGATCATACCCGCGATAGATATCATCGATGGCAAATGTGTGCGGCTCACGCAGGGCGACTACGCACAAAAGACCATCTATCATGCAGACCCTGCGGAAGTCGCCAAAAGGTTCGAGGCCGCGGGATTGAAGCGACTGCATCTGGTCGATCTTGACGGCGCGAAAGCCGGTCGCGTGCAGCATTGGAAAGTGCTGGAGTCCGTCACGGCCGCCACAAAGATGGTCGTTGATTTCGGTGGCGGCATCAAGACGGAAGAGGAAGTGCGGCGCGTCTTCGAGAGTGGTGCGGCCATCGCCACGGTGGGAAGCATCGCGGTGAAGAACGAAGCGATGTTGCTGGATTGGTTCTCCGTCTACGGCGTCGATCGTTTCATGATCGGTGCGGATGTGAAAGGAGAGATGATCGCCGTCGGCGGCTGGCTGGAAGAGACACAAACGGATGTCTTCCGTTTCATCGAACGCTACATGCGGCACGGTGTGCGCCAGCTCTTTTGTACCGATGTCAGCAAGGACGGAAGGATGGAAGGCCCGTCCATCGACCTGTACACCCGCATCATCGCAAGATTCCCGGAGTTGTCTCTCATCGCCAGCGGCGGCGTCAGCAAGATGGATGACCTGCATGCCCTCGATGCCATCGGCTGCAGTGGAGCCATCGTCGGCAAAGCGATCTATGAGGATGTCATTTCCCTCGATGAGCTGCAACCCTTCTTGACATGACCGGATCATGACCGCCATGACAGTTTTCATTTATCCACTGAGCCATCTCGTTATCGCAAATTATTTTCCATGCTGACAAAGCGCATCATTCCTTGTCTTGATATCAAAGACGGCCGTACCGTCAAGGGTACGAATTTCGTCAACCTCCGCGATGCGGGTGACCCGGTCGAGCTCGGAGCGCGATACGCTGCGGAGGGTGCCGATGAGCTCGTGTTCCTCGACATCACCGCCACGCATGAAAAGCGCAAAACCCTCATCGAGCTGGTCAACCGGATCGCACATCAGATCAATATCCCATTCACTGTCGGTGGGGGCATCTCGACGGTGGAGGATGTACAGGTGCTTCTGCAGCATGGAGCCGACAAGATCTCGGTGAATTCCGCCGCCGTGAAACGCCCGGAACTGATCCGTGAGCTGTCAGGGGAATTCGGAAGCCAGTGCGTTGTCGTGGCCATCGACGCGAAAAAAGAGCAAGACGGGGAATGGTACGTGTACCTGAACGGCGGGAGAACGCCCACAGGCATCCGATGCGAGGATTGGGCCCATCAGGCGGTGGCCCTGGGTGCCGGGGAGATCCTCCTCACTTCCATGGACCATGACGGTACGAAGCAGGGCTTTGCATTGGACATCACCCATCGGTTATCCGTCGGGTTGCCAGTGCCGGTCATAGCCTCCGGAGGTGGCGGGACGCCGCAGCATTTCCTCGACGTGTTCCGCGAAGGTGCGGATGCCGCTTTGGCGGCCAGCGTATTTCATTTTCGCGAAATCGACATACCCGACCTGAAGGGATTTTTATCGCTCCATGGGATCGACATGCGCATTTGAGACCGATCTTTGCATTTCACACGATCAAACACAACGCCGTGAATATAGATTTCAACAAACATCCCGATGGTCTGGTGCCGGCGGTCATCCAGGACGACCGGACGCTGAAAGTGCTCATGCTCGGCTATATGAACGAGGAAGCCCTTCAGCAGACCATGAAGACCGGTTTGGTGACATTCTACAGCCGGTCGAAGGGGCGATTGTGGACAAAAGGGGAGGAGAGTGGCAACCTGCTCGACCTCAAGTCGTTATCCGTGGATTGTGACAATGACACATTACTCATCAGGGCGCATCCCCGCGGCCCCGTCTGCCACACCGGTTCCGACACCTGCTGGAATGAACGCAACCATCCCGACGAATTCCTCGCTTATCTCGAAGAGGTCATCGAGCTCCGCCGGCACAGCGAAGATGCGTCG
Source organism: uncultured bacterium (assembly GCA_903957405.1). Taxonomy (GTDB): domain Bacteria; phylum Bacteroidota; class Bacteroidia; order Chitinophagales; family Chitinophagaceae; genus Pollutibacter. The sequence continues at coordinate 11,754 of CAJBPC010000521.1, forward strand.
TCGTATGTGCGCCAGCTCTTTGATAAGGGACAGGCGAAGATCGCACAGAAGGTCGGCGAAGAGGCCGTGGAGCTCGTGATTGAAGCCATGGGGAATGATGATGTGCGATTCCGGAACGAAGCGGCTGACCTGCTTTTCCATTATTTGGTTTTGCTTAACAGTAAAGGATATAAATTGCAGCAGATCAAAGACGTACTCAAACAAAGACATTCATCATGAGAATAATCGCATTGAGCTTGTTACTCCTGCCATTCACCCTGATGGCTCAAATGTCAGCAGATGTCGTGATCAGCGGGTCACTGAAAGGTATTCCTGACAATACGGAGCTCACGCTTCGTGACCAGGACCCGGAAGTGGAAACGATTGCCGCAGCAAAGACCAAGGACGGGAAATTCATCCTGAAGGCGAAGCTTCCCAACCCGAACCTATACTACCTGAGCTATGCGGGTTCTGAGCAGAAGCTGTTCCTGTTTCTGGAAGCCTCAGCTGTCAGCGTGTCAGGACATAAGGATTCTCTCTCCGCTGCAATGGTCACGGGGTCTGCCACACATGCGGCTTTTGCCGAGTTCAATAAAAACTTCAGCCCGCTTTTCGGAAAAGCAAGCCAGCTCTCCCAGCAGCTCAATGCCGGTCAGAGCGACCCTGCCGGCACCTTGAAAAAGGAATATGATGCCGTGGTGGGTGAGATCAATTCCAAGACGGACGCCTATGTTCAGCAATACAGCACTTCCGCCGTTGCGCCATTCGTCATCCTGGTGATGTCACAGATGGCCGAAGATGCCGCGGTCATGGAGAAACGATACAGCATGCTCGCGCCTGCCGCGAAGGAAAGTTTCTATGGTCAGATGATATCAAAAAGCATTGCGGATGCCCGTATCGGTGCGCTGGGTTCCGATGCCATGGAATTCACACAGAATGATGAAAGCGGAAAACCTGTGACATTGTCATCTTTCCGTGGGAAGTATGTGCTGGTGGACTTCTGGGCCAGCTGGTGCAAGCCATGCCGTATGGAGAATCCGAATGTGGTGGATGCATATGCCAAATATAAATCCAGGAATTTCACCGTACTGGGCGTTTCACTCGACCGAAGTAAGGATGCATGGCTTCAGGCCATCAAGGAAGACAAGCTTGACTGGACGCAGGTAAGCGACCTGAAGTTCTGGAACAATGAAGTGGCACAGCTCTACAGGATCCAGAGCATTCCGCAGAACTTACTCATCGACCCCGCCGGTAAGATCATCGCAAAGAACCTTCGTGGAGAAGACTTGCAGGTGCGCCTGGCGCAGTTGCTGAAATAGATCGCTATGCGGTGGTGGGTATGATTCTATCTGTGCATCTGCAATGATCTGCGTAAAGCGCGAAGCTTAGCCGGGTTACTTTACAAGGGTTTTATTTGTGCGATAGTGTTGATCTGCGTAAAACGAGAAGTTTAGCGGTTTGCTTCAGTAGGGTTGTATCTGTGCGATCGCAATGGTACGTTGATGCAATCCTCTCCCTGTTCGACCCTGAGAACCCATAGTTGACGGGAGTGCCGGTGATTTTTGATGTGCATGAACAGCTGCCTGATGCTCATTTGATCATTTGCGCTTCCGGAGTGAGTCTTCGGACTGCTTAATTTTTTTCATGGGTTTATTGTTCGGGACGAATGATTTGTCCCACCCGCATTTTAGCTGGATTGTTTTGCTGCAAAGACGAACAATTCTTTTCCTTCGCGTTCATCCCTCCCACATGATTTTGATTCTTTCTGTAACTGCGTTGTTCGCGTCATGATATCTGATGGGGATTTCGCATCATACAGACTGCGCCTAATTCGGGTCTACTGAAAAAGTCTCAAACGGCTTCCCGGTATAAGAATTACCGTGAGTCGATTATACCTGATTTCACGAATAATATTCAGGAAAATATTTTCCAAACGTCGCATTTCGGAAAGAAGCCAAAAATAAGGGGCTTCTTTGGCCAACCTTACCAGGTTCATCACCACAAGGA
>CAJBPC010000522.1 GCA_903957405.1 uncultured bacterium
CCTTCATGGTGCCAACCGGCTTGCCAGCAATTCGCTGCTTGAAGCGATGGTGTTTTCCCATCGAAGCTACCTTGATGCGGTAGCTCAGATCGACGGGATGTCAACCAACCAGGATATTCCCGACTGGGACGAAGCAGGTACCACCGAACCTCGTGAGATGATCCTCATCACACAAAGTCTGAAGGAACTGCAATTGATCATGTCCGATTATGTGGGAATCCTCCGGACTGACGAACGCCTGAGCCGTGCAAGCCGAAGGCTGGACCTGTTGCATGAGGAGACTGAAGCGCTCTATCAAAGAACAGTAGTTTCACCACAACTTTGCGAACTACGCAACATGATAACCGTTTCATACCTGGTGGTGAAAGGCGCACAGTTCAGGAAGGAGAGCAGGGGGCTGCATTACAACACGGATCATCCATACAAGCATAGCTTGGTACAGAACATAGTCATGTGACGAAAAGGCGGTGAAACCGTCCGGTACCTGCGCAAATCCACATCGAATGGCATATTATCTGACATACGGATTGCTATACGCATGCTCACTGCTTCCGTGGGCTGTGATGTACGCCATCAGTGATTTTCTTTTCCTGCTTGCATATTACGCCGCAGGCTACAGGAAGAAGGTTGTCATGGCCAATCTTCAACGGGCTTTTCCGGAGAAGACCGGTGCCGAAAGGCGAGCGATAGCCCGAAGATTTTACCGAAATTTCACGGATACCATTGTGGAGACTGTCAAGGTCATCAGCATGAGTGATCGTCAGTTCGCCAATCGATTCGTGGGAAAACCCGAGATGATCGGCTTGATAGAGGATGCTGTCAGGGCGGGGAAGACATACCAATTGCACGCGATGCATAATTTCAATTGGGAGATCGTGAACCTCGGTTTGTCGAAATCGCTTAAGGTCCCTTTCCTTGGGGTCTATATGCCCCTGCGCAACAGGAATCTGGAAAGGATATTCAAAAAAGTCCGAAGCCGCTATGGCACCATCCTGGTGCCTGCCACTCAGTTCCGCGATAGGTTCTCTGAGATTGAAAAAGAATATGAGGGCATACCCTATGCATTGGCGTTAGTAGCGGATCAAAGTCCGGGGAAACCCGGGGATGCCTCCTGGTTGAATTTTTTCGATACGCCTACGGCTTTCGTGGCCGGTCCTGAAAAAGCAGCCCGTGAACGCTCATTAGGTGTTGTATTCGGCAACTTCTACAAAGTGAAGCGGGGCTACTACACTTTCGATGCGGTGATTGCCACAGAAGATGCTTCGTTGATCGATGAAGGCGAACTGACGATCGCCTATGTGCGATACGTGGAAGCATGTATCCGAAAGCGACCCGATAACTACTTATGGAGTCACCGTCGGTGGAAGCATGAGTACAAGCCGGAATATGCTGGTCGTGTTTTGGAACCGCTGAAGAATCTCAGTTGAGTTTTTCTTTTGACAGCTCCGTTTTGATTCTTTTTTCCTGCCTGATCGCTTCCCAACCATCCACAACGGTGCGCAGATTGTGGAATCCCTGCTTTTTCATGATGGCAGCAGCCATGATGCAGTGGTCTCCGTTGGCGCAATAGATGTAAAGGTTTTCATTTTCCTCCAATATCGCCAAGTTTCCTGGATCAGCCAATGAACTCAATGGCAGATTGATTGAATCAGCAACATGTCCGGTCTCGTATTCGTTCTCGGATCGCACGTCAATCACCACCAGATTTTCGTCGAAAGGCAGGTCCATTGCAAGCTCATCCGCTTCGACCGTAATGACCATGTCGATCTTCTCTCCCTCATTTTTCCATGTATTGAAACCACCTTGCAGGTATCCCAGGAACTGCCCGTGGTTTGTCTTCGAGAGCATCTCCGTTGCCGTTTGCTCCATACCCGATTCAATGATCAGCACCATTGGTTTGTTTGAAGGTATCAGGTTTGCCATCCAATCATTGAGCTGTTCGTCAAGACAGATCAACATGGCTTCTTTGATGAATCCGTCAGCAAAAACAGACGGCTCGCGAGTGTCGAGGATGATAAGCTCAGGAGTGGTATCGACAAGTTGTTTAAAAGAGGAAAAAGTAAGCGAGGTCATGGGCCGGTCTGTTTGTATGATGTTTGATCGCCGGCGAAAATACAATAAAAAAACACCCCGCCTTGGCGAGGTGTGAAAATAAGAAATTCGTCTTCTGTAATCCCTATTTGACAAGGGTATCGACTATCTGATTGATCTGTGAAATCCTATCCTCATTGACATGATAATAAATGTATTTGCCATCACGATCTGTTTTGACAATACCTGCCCTTCTGAGTATCGCGAGGTGTTGGGATGCCACTGACTGTTCGAGGCGCAACTGTACGTAGAGTTCAGTTACGGTCATCCTGTTATTCTCATCAAGCATCTTTAACATCTGCTGTCGAAGCTTATGGTTCAATGCGCGGAAAACCAATGCCGCCTTCTTGACATTGAGGTAGTCAATTTTGATTTGACCGTTTTGATTCATGGCATCTCTTTTAACCATGGGTTCTGCACTTAATGTTCCGATTTCCATTGTCTTGAAGTTAGCGTTAATCATATTTACTTTTCCAGTGTATATTATGACGGATGAAAGGTAAGCAGGTTTGCCGTTTCCGATATGGATAGAGAGGACATTTTGATGTCCTAAATGCTTATCGGATACGGACTTCAGCCGTTTTCAACGCGTCATGACGGTGTTGTTCCTTGAAATTCTTTAACATATAAAGGCTCTGCATATGTCAGATCAGAAAATTCGGAAAGCACATATTTGCTCCATGCCATCACCCCCAATTCTTCCGCTCCGGATGTTACTGTTCCGAACGATGCGTTTGGATGATTCACCAGCATTCTGAATTTTTCGGCACCGTTGCCGAAGAAAAGGATTTTTCTCTCCTCCAGCCAGTCACTGAAACTTTCCGATGTAAGGATAAGAGCCTGCGGTAGCAGCACACATTTTTTCCTGCGGTCATATAATGCGGTGAATACTTCCATTCTTCTGGCGTCGATCATTGGGCAGAACAGGTCTCGCTCTTCATCATGTGCCGCTGCAGCCATCCATTCCAGTGTATTGATATTGATCAATGGAATCGACAGTGCGAAGCACAATCCCTTGGCACATGCCATTCCTACCCTGAGTCCGGTATAAGACCCTGGGCCTGAAATGACAGACACGCCTGACAGTTGTGAAGGAGCCATGTCATTCTCCCGTAGCATCTCATCGATCGCAACATGCAGAAATGCAGCATGTTCCTTTTGGTTGTGACTCTTTCGCTCCGAGATCACTTTGTCTTCCAGGGAAACAGAAAGGGATGCTGTCTCCAAGGCGGTGTTTATATGCAATAAGTGACTCATGGCAGGGAAATGAGGATTTTATCAATATGGGGGGCGGGTCGGTATCTTTCATCCCCCTCAGACAACAATTCCAATAGACCAATGATCCGTTCCTTGCCGATGCGCCTGCACCATTCAAATGGCCCGATGGGGTATGCCGCTCCCAATTTCATCGCCTGATCTATGCCATCGGGGGTGCTGACATCTTCTCCTACGGCAAAGCAAGCCTCGTTGATGATCATGGAGATCACACGGGGGGTGGCCATACCCGCGACATCGCCCACCCACTCCCACTCCCAATCCATACTTTTCAAAAATGCTTCTGCTGCAGGTTTGCGCTCATCCGGTGCCGCTATTTCAAGCAATTCATTTTTCAGAAAACCCGGCCAGGCATTGATCCTGATGATACCCTGATGATGGTGAAGTTCATCGCAGGATTTCGTCATGGCGTGCACAAAAAAAAGCGTGTCACTCCGGAAATCATCGAAAGGGAATCCCCTGAGAGCCTGCTGCTGAAGAATGAAAATGACCCTCGGCCCGTCAATCCCTTCCAGTTCCACAACATTTGCGGCATACACAAATACCCATCCAATTGGGAGCTTTCGTGTATTCAAGTCTTCCCATTGCCCACTGTCGCCAATCACTGCGATAAGTTCTTCTCGCATATGTCAAAAATAGGTTGGCAAGAACAAACTAACTTTGAATCTTTCAAAATTATAACTAATATTTTTCATATGAGTAAAATAAACATTAGGACAGAAAACGCACCCGCACCGATAGGACCCTATAGTCAAGCAATCAAGACGGGTAATTTATTGTTTATTTCCGGGCAGATCGCCTTGAATCCAGCCACAGGAAATATAGATGCGACTGATATCCCCGGAGAGACCCACCAGGTCATGCAAAACCTTAAAGCGATCCTGCTGGAGGCGGGCATGGACTTTGATCATGTCGTGAAAACCACCATATTCCTCACTGATATGTCCATGTTCACCGAGGTGAATGAAGTATATGCACAGTATTTGAAGGAAGGTTATCCTGCCAGGGAGACCGTGGCGGTGAAGGGATTGCCCAGGAATGTGCATGTGGAGATCAGCATGATCGCGGCGGATCAGGGATGAAGGAATCTTATGGGCATATCGTCGGTTTTGAAGGTGTCAGGCTGAAAGCCGCCTTCGGGCTGGTGTATGTGCAGCATTTAGGTTATTTTTAATGTCTATACTTCTTCTTGAAAAAGATACCTGCCATATTATTACTAGCGATTCACCTTTTCAACCTCGGAGGGTATCGCTTCCTGTTCGACTTGTTGGAGCATCAAGCAGGAGAGGGTTTGATAGAAAGCATAGATCATGCACAATATGATGAGCACAAACTGATAGAGATCAGGGTGCCTCTAAACCTTCAATATCATGCCAACTGGGAAGACTTTGAGCGTTTTGACGGGGAAATCACCATCGGAGGAGTACATTACAATTATGTGAAGCGCAAACTTCATAATGATACCCTGATACTATTGGCCATCCCGAATGAGGTCAAAACCAGGCTTTACAATGCCAAGGAGACCTTTATCTCCCTGGTGAATGACATGCAGCAGGGAGAACAGGCATCACACGGATCCTCGGTCCCTGTCAAACCCGTAAAGATTTTTCAATTTGAGTGTTGTGTGGATCCTTTTCATGACGGGGAGTGTTGCGATGAACATCTTCGTCTGCCATACGGTACAGAAACCGCTGATTCACTGCTGACTGTTTTCACGGATGATCCAGCACAGCCACCGGAACTGAAAGCCTGACAACGCGGACAACTGGATTTTTCCCCCACTTCAAAGCATTGATTTCATGAAAAAAATAATGGCACTCCTGTGCCTGTTCACCGTCGTTGCATCATGCGGCGACAGGCAGGATACATCATATAAGGCGGTCATTGCTGATCCTTTGTTATTCAGCAGTACTGTCAAGAACCTCAACGACATCGTATTAGAGAATAATTTTCCCCCGATGGTAGCGGCCCGAAACTATGTATACGCCACGATTGCAGCGTATGAGTGTGTGGCCGCAGGCGATACTTCTTATCAGTCTTTGTCAGGACAGATAAGGCATATGCCATCCATGCCTGTGCCGGAAGGTGATGAGATAGATTTCTCACTGGCAGCCCTGCTGGCAATGGTCAAAGTGGGGAATGCAGTGACTTTCCCGGAAGGCAGCATGATGGAATATCATGCACATCTTTTGAAGATGGCAGATAGTTTGGGTATGTCGCGTCGGATGCGGAAGCAGTCATTGGCATTCTCAGACACCATCGCTGCCGCCATCCTCACTTGGAGCAAGGGCGACAACTACCTGGCCACCCGCGGTGCCTCCCGCTTCAATGTACTTGATTCCCCGGGGAGATGGATGCCCACGCCTCCGATGTATGCAACGGGATTAGAACCTCATTGGATGAATATCCGTCCGATGGTGATGGATTCCGCAGCTCAGTTCAAGCCTCAGAGGCCACCCCGCTTTGATATGGATGACAAATCCGGGATCTATTACATGGCGTTGATGGAAGTCAAGCATACGGTCGACAGCCTCAATGAAGAACAAAAGCATATCGCCGATTTCTGGGATGATAATCCATTCAAGATGAATGTGACAGGACATGTGATGTTTGCCACAAAGAAATTCTCTCCTGCGGGACACTGGATGAATATCGTCGGCATCGCCGGAAAGAAGGCCGGAGCAGACTTCAACACTACCGTCGCCGCCTATGCGAAAACAGCCATCGCACTCTTTGATGCGTTCATCAGTTGTTGGGATGAGAAATACCGCAGCAGGTATATCCGGCCGGAGACGGTCATAAACACAACGATAGACCAGGAGTGGCGGCCATACATTCAAACACCCCCTTTCCCTTCTTACACCAGCGGACATTCCACGATTTCTTCTGCGGCAGCCGAAGTTATGACCGGGTTTTTCGGCGACCAACTTGCTTTCACCGACACGTCATTGCTGGAATTCGGCATAGCCAACCGGGAGATAAGATCCTTCCGAAATGCCGCACAGGAGGCAAGCATCTCAAGACTCTATGGTGGTATACATTACCGCTTCGACCTTGATGCAGGGAATAAAAGCGGCGGCAGGCTCGGTGCATTCATCGATCAAAAAATAAAGATGAAGAACTGAACCTTACCCGAAAGCTTTATGGCCAGACCCAGGCATATCATTCTTAAAACAAAACTATCACATGATGATACTGAAATCTTTTATAATCTCAGCATGCATCCTCATAAGTATGCTGCAGCCTTTTGAAGGCTATTCACAAGGCTGTGTCGCCATACGAGGGAGCGGCGGTGCATCCTGTTCACTCACTGGAACATCCGATTCAACAGGATGGTTGATCAATGTCAATAATCGGTATTTCAAGTCATACAGGCATTATGTCGGCAAGAAAGAACAACATGAGCGTACTGAAAATGGAACGGAAGTGATCAACCATACCTTCAACACGGATATCCTTGTCCAGCGGCAATTGAACCGATCTTGGGCGGTTGCCATCGTCATCCCGGTGATCAGCAATTCAAGGTCTTCGCTGTATGAGCACGGGGGAAATGCCGCTGGTCCGGGTGCAAGGCATAGCACTCATTCATTTGGATTGGGAGATGTCCGGTTCATTGCGTTCAAGTGGTTACGGGATCCCATAACTGCATCCAGATGGAATGTGCAGGCAGGGCTTGGGATCAAGCTGCCTACAGGAGATTACCGCTATCAGGATTATTTCCACAGGAATGATTCCCTTCAGGTGCTTGGTCCTGTGGATCAATCCATACAGCTTGGAGATGGTGGGACGGGCATTTCAGCGGAGCTGAATGCTTTTTACAGATTTACCGAAAGGATCAGTGCATATGCGAATGTCTTCTATCTCGTCAATCCAAGGGAGCAGAATGGTGTCTCGACTGCCAGAGGCGGCGTTCCGACAGCTGCTCAGCTGGCTTATGGTAGCAATGTCATGAGTGTTCCGGATCAATATATGCTCAGGGCCGGGTTTAATGTTGCGATGAACAGGTTCTCATTTTCAGCCGGTGCCCGAAAGGAATGCATCCCTGCGACAGATCTCATCGGAGGCAGCAATGGATTCCGCCGGCCAGGTTACATCGTCACAATTGAGCCGGGAATGACCTTTCAGGTAAGGCAGCTCACTTTGTATGCACTTTTGCCCGTGGCGTTGGTAAAGAACCGGACTCAAAGCGTACCCGACCGCATCAGAACCCAAAAAACCGGGATTTACGCTCATGGCGATGCAGCTTTTGCAGATTACGCTTTGAATGCAGGTGCTGTCATTCGTTTCTGATCCGAATAGTTACATCGGTTATTCATAATTGGGTCGGCCCAAGACCCGGATATTTTTCAAAAGAAAGGATGCCATTGATCCAAGTGGTGCGCTTCAAGGCTGTGGGGACTCTTCAATAATCCCCACAGTCCTGAAGCCTTTCACGCTGACATCCCCATTAAAAATCGGTTTGGGATCTGCTCACGTCCTATTCCCGTATCCCATCTTCTTCCCAAGTCCATGCCGGGTAGAGTATTTGCCCTTTTCCCTTTCATCTGCATACTATCCGGCTGCCAATGCCGGATATCTTTTTTTTCTCCCATCGTTCACTATTTTTGCAACCTAACAACTGTTAGTTTATGACTAAACCTTTTGTACCGGTCAATAAGATAAGGATCGTAACCGCCGCCAGTCTGTTCGATGGGCATGATGCGGCGATCAACATCATGCGGAGGATCATGCAGAGCAAGGGAGCCGAGATCATTCACCTTGGACATAATAGATCGGTTGCAGAGATCGTAGAATGTGCCATTGAGGAGGACGTACAGGGTATAGCCGTCACGTCTTATCAGGGAGGTCATGTGGAGTTCTTCAAGTATATGAAAGATCTATTGGTGGAGAATGGTTGCGGTCACATCAAGATTTTCGGCGGTGGCGGCGGTACGATCTTGCCCGAAGAGATGGCGTTGTTGCATCGTTACGGCATTGCAAGGATCTATTCACCGGATGACGGGAGGCGGATGGGGCTGGAAGGAATGATTGAAGATCTCCTCAGTCAGTGTGATTTCCGGTTGGATGAAGAACCCGACGCATTTCTGACGTCGTTAAAGCTTGGCGAATGGAAGGATGTACGCAAGATAGCCCGTGCCATCACGAATGCGGAGAGCAGGCCTGCAGCAGCCAAGTCTGAACCGGGAATTCCGGATCTGGGGACGCCGATATTGGGCATCACGGGTACCGGAGGGGCGGGTAAGTCTTCCGTCACCGATGAGATCGTCAGGCGATTCATCGAGTCCTGCCCTGACAAAACGATCGCTGTCATTTCCGTGGATCCTTCGAAGAAGAAGACCGGAGGTGCGTTGCTGGGCGACCGCATCCGGATGAATGCCATCCACCATCCGCGTGCTTATATGCGGAGTCTGGCCACAAGAGAGAACGATAAGGCCCTTAGTGCACATATTGACGATGCCATCGCCATCTGTAAAGATGCAGGCTATGATTTCATCATCGTAGAATCGGCTGGTGTGGGACAAAGTGACGCGAGCATACTCGACCATTGCAATGTTTCTCTTTATGTGATGACACCAGAATACGGCGCGCCAACACAGTTGGAGAAGATCAACATGCTGGATTATGCCGATCTGATCGCCATCAACAAATACGATAAGGCAGGTGCTTCGGATGCATTGTCTGATGTCAGGAAGCAGTACCGGAGAAATCACGGCTTGTGGGATGTGACAGACGAGCAGATGCCTATCGTCGGAACGATGGCCTCGCAGTTCAACGACCCGGGCATCATGCTGTTATTCAGGCTGATCATGGGTACTGTCGCTCAGAAAACCGGTGTGATGTTCTTGCCTTCAAGTGAAGCCCTTATAACGAATGCTTCGGATGCGCCGATGCGGTCGTTGATCATCCCTCCGGCACGGACACGCTACCTCAGTGAGATCGCTGAATCCATTGCAGCCTACAACCGGGGAGTGGAGGAGCAAGCGGGACTCGCATCCAAATGGTACCGGCTCCAGGGTGCTCTTGAGATCTTGGAAAGGAATGACGACCAGGTCCTGAAAGAAAGGATCGCTGCCGAAGTCAGATCTATTTCAGACAAGTTGCGATCCGAAAGCCGCATGCTTGTCGAAGGGTGGCCGAAACGGCTCGAGGAGTATCGGAAGGACCAATATGAGTATCATATCCGCGGCAAGATCATCCGGCAGCCGATGACTTTCACCAGTCTTTCAGGTACCCGTATACGTAAGGTTATTCTTCCGCGTTTCAGTGACTGGGGCGATATCCTTCGCTGGCAGATGCAGGAGAACGCTCCTGGATTTTTCCCCTACACGTCGGGTGTTTTTCCACTGAAGCGTGACGGGGAGGACCCAACGCGCATGTTCGCTGGAGAAGGCGGTCCAGAGCGCACGAACAGGAGATTTCATTATGTGTCGCAAGGGCAGTCCGCAAAGCGGCTTTCCACTGCATTCGACTCTGTCACACTCTATGGTGAAGACCCTGCGCATCGTCCTGACATATTCGGGAAAGTCGGCAACAGCGGGGTCAGCGTGGCAACGCTTGACGATGCCAAGAAACTCTACAGCGGGTTCGACCTGTGTGATCCATTGACATCTGTCAGCATGACCATTAACGGTCCTGCACCGGTCATCCTCGCCTTTTTCCTCAATGCGGCCATCGACCAGCAATGCGAGAAGCACATCGAAGCGCATGGCCTATGGAAGGAAGTAACGGAAAAGGCTAACCGAAAATATGGAGGCATGCCTCTCCCCCGGTATCATGATCCCGCTCATCCCGAGGGATTGCCGCCGGGCAGCGACGGATCGGGGCTCAGGCTGCTGGGCATGACCGGCGATGAAGTGCTCGATTCCGCAACATATGCATCCATCCGGGAGGATGCGCTTCGAAAGGTTCGGGGAACTGTCCAGGCGGACATCCTGAAGGAGGACCAGGCTCAGAATACCTGCATCTTCAGCACCGAATTCGCGCTTAAGATGATGGGGGACGTACAGGCGTATTTCATCGACCACCAGATCAGGAATTTCTACAGCGTCTCCATCAGCGGTTATCACATCGCTGAAGCCGGAGCGAACCCGGTGACCCAGCTTGCCTTCACTTTGGCCAACGGATTCACCTTCGTTGAATATTACCTCAGCAGGGGTATGCTCATTGATGATTTTGCACCGAATCTCTCCTTCTTTTTCAGCAACGGCATGGACCCTGAGTATAGTGTCATCGGCCGAGTGGCACGGAGGATCTGGGCCAAAGCGATGCGGTACAGGTATGACGCCAAGCCGCGAAGCCAGATGCTGAAGTATCATATACAGACATCCGGCAGGAGTCTGCATGCGCAGGAAATAGATTTCAATGATATCCGAACGACACTGCAGGCGCTCTACGCCATCTATGACAACTGCAATTCGCTCCATACGAACGCATATGACGAGGCCATCACCACCCCGACCGAAGAAAGTGTTCGTCGTGCCATGGCCATCCAGCTCATCATCAACAGGGAGCTTGGCACGGCGAAAAACGAGAATCCGAACCAGGGTTCTTTCCTCATCGAAGAACTGACCGAGCTGGTGGAGGAGGCTGTGCTTGCAGAATTCAACCGCATTTCTGAACGGGGAGGTGTGCTTGGAGCGATGGAACGCATGTACCAGCGCAACAAGATCCAGGAAGAAAGTCTTCATTATGAACACCTCAAGCACACGGGTGAACTGCCCGTCATAGGTGTGAATGCTTTCTTAAGCAGCAAGGGCAGTCCAACACTCATGCCGGGTGAGGTGATACGCAGCAGTGTGGAGGAGAAGGAGCTGCAGATAGCGAATGTTTCCGCTTTCAAGGTGCGGAATGCCGATAGGTCGGGGCCTGCTCTGGAAAAGCTCAAGCAGGTGGCGAGGGCCAACGATAATCTCTTTGAGGAACTCATGCAGACCGTCAGGTACTGTTCACTGGGTCAGATCACTCATGCACTGTACGAGGTAGGGGGGCAATACCGGCGGAATATGTGATCGATATTTGGCTCAGACACCGGTGATTTTTTGGGAGAGTAAAAGCAAGGATTCCTCCTCTGCAATTTTCCTTACGGGCTTATTGTCTTCTTTCACCCATTTTACCAGGCGGATCTGTCCTTCTGCGATCTCTATGCCTGTGATCGTACCTCCATCGAAACAGCAGCATCCTGCGTTGAAATAACTCGGTTTCATCTCCCGGAATTTGCTGTTCACATGATTGTATTCCTTTTTCCGTTTCGGGATCTCCTTTTTGATCTGTTCGATGGAAGCCTTGTCATTTTCCGCTATAGCGTGTTCCAGATCGAGGTAGAGTCGCTCCAGGTGTGTCAGTGAGTTGAATACGGGCTGGTGTGTATGTCCGGTAATGAGTACAAGGTCTTTCTGTGCGGCACTCCATTCGTACATGAACTCGTTGTGGAGGGTTTTCCGCTCATGGTTGACGGCGGGTGTGTTCGTGTTCACATCCAGGAATGCCTGAAGGGGTCCCCAGATCCAGGAAACAAACCATTTGCTGAAGGCATTTCCATCGCTCTGTGCATCTCCCTGATGGCCATGGGTGCAGAAGATGTCCATCGACCTGTCTGCAATGGCCACCCGCAGCACGACACCGGAGAATGCCCTAACGGGATGTTCATAGATCATGCGCAGCACTAACGGTGCGAATGGGTCGTTCTGCCAGTAGAGATCATGGTTTCCCGACAACCTTGCATATGCTTTCCGTTCAATGAAGGCTTTTTCCGCTTCAAAAGTGGCTTTGTTGTGTGTCAAAATCTGGAAGATGTTGTTTTCCCAAAGCTCTTCGCTGTCTCCAAGGTTCAGGTAATAGAAACCATTTTGATTGTAATAATCCAGTGCTGCGAGATAAGTTTCTTCTGCGGGCATGAAGTCATCCGAGCCGTTGCGTGCTCCTTTGTGAAGGTCTGTGAAGATGATGACAGGATGTTGGCTGGGACGAAAGATGATGAGGAGTCCCTCCTTGCCGGGGTTGGACGTGATCTCCCCATAGAGCTCGGTCAGTGCTTTATTCACATCCGCCTGGTTCGGTGCTGATGAGAAGCGATTGGCCGCCCATGTCACGGGCTTTGCCAGCAGGAATTTCATCGATTTTCTGAGCATCGAAAAAGGGGACATACACATGATTTCCGGCATTAAGCGCTGAAGATATCACTGAATCGAACCAAAAACGCGCGGGTTTGTCTGGATTCTTAGATGACAGATGCAATTTGTCATGCATACGGAAAAACTAACCTTATTTCAGAGTATCTTCAAATCGCAGTATGCAATTAAAAAAAGTCATGGAAGCTACCATCCCCGTTTCATCAAAACCCCACGCAGACCTCACAGACCTTCAAGCGAATATATCCGGCACCTTCCGTGCGCAGCAGGATTTTTTCCGTTCAGGAGCTACAAGGCCTTATGCTTTCAGGAAAGCGCAGCTGCTGAGATTGTTGAAGTCCATACAGGATAACGAACAGTTGATCTCACAGGCTTTATATAAGGATTTGCGGAAGTCTGAGTTCGAGGCATATGGATCCGAGATCGGTATTTTGTATAAAGAGATCCGCCATACGCTCCGGCATCTCAAAGAATGGATGGAGCCCCGCAGGGTCGCCACGCCGATGCTTTTTTTCCCTTCATCCAGCCGCATCGTGCCGGATCCTCTTGGGACCGTGCTGATCATCGGACCTTGGAACTATCCATTCCTCCTGGCCATGAATCCACTTGTCAGTGCAATCGCCGGCGGTAATACCGCTTTTGTCAAACCCTCCGAACAGGCGCCTCATACAGCCGACATCGTGGAAAAGATCATAAAAGAGTGTTTTGATCTGTCGTTTGTCGCCGTTTTCCAGGGGCCGGGACATATTGTCGCTCCAGCTATCATTGAAGAAAACAGGTTCGACCATATATTTTTTACCGGAAACATCACTATAGGAAAACGCATCATGGAGATGGCTACTGCGCATCTGACACCGGTCACGCTTGAGCTTGGAGGCAAAAGTCCCTGCATCATCGATCGCGAGGCGAACCTCGACCATGCTGCACGCAAAGTCGCCTGGAGCAAGATCTTTAATGCCGGGCAGACCTGTGTCGCACCGGACTACCTGCTGGTTCATGCAGATGTGAAGGATCTTTTTTTAGCAAAACTCAAGGCAGCTTTCGTACGAATGCTCGGGGATGATCCGCAAAAAAGTCCTGATTATGGCCGACTCATCAACCGTAAACGCTTTGATGCGGTGGCCGGATATCTAAAAGAGGGTCAAGTTGTTTTCGGTGGACAGACAGATCCGGACGACCTCTATATCGCACCCACCATCCTCGGCGGGGTTTCCATCCATGACAAGGTCATGCAGGAGGAGATTTTCGGACCCGTCCTTCCCGTGATTACATACCAGCACCGGGAAGAGGTGCTGGACTGGATTGAGCGGAATCCCTATCCGCTCGCATTATACCTTTTTACATCCAGCAGGGAGTCAGAACGGTTCTATGTCGAAAATGTCCGTTTTGGCGGTGGCTGCATCAACAACGGCATCATTCATCTAGGCAATCCTGACCTTCCTTTCGGCGGTGTTGGCGCTAGCGGTATGGGACAGTACCACGGTAAGCACGGATTCGATGTGTTCACCCGCCCTAAGAGTATTTTGCGAACGCCGACCTGGTTCGATGTGCCGCTTTGGTATGCTCCTTATGGGAACAACCTGAAGTGGGTAAAAATGTTCTTTCGTCTTTGATTCGATAAAAAGCCGAAAAAAATTGTCCTCATGAAAAAATTTTTCATCCTGCTGCTCATCCTGCCGGCATTGCTATTGGTATGGATCATGATCGATAACCGAAATTCCGTGGACATGACAATCAGACAAAAGATCTTAAAGACGATCTATCCCATGCTAACAGGACTCACGAGATTGGCCGGCGCAAACAGCAAGAGCCATAAGCCACCTTTTGCAATGGAACCGCCCGTATCTGTTTATTCCCTAAGGATACTGTTGAACAGCGGGGAGGAAATGTCAATGGACTCCCTCAGAGGGAAAAAAGTCTTGCTGGTGAATACGGCAAGTGATTGCGGCTATACGGCGCAATATGAAGACCTGCAGGCGCTGCAAAAGGAGTATGATAAGGACCTTGTGATCATAGGCTTCCCGGCCAATGACTTCAAGCAGCAGGAAAAGGGATCCGATGCGCAAATCGCGGAGTTTTGCAAGATCAATTTCGGTGTTACTTTCCCGTTGGCTGCGAAAAGTTCCGTGTTGAAAGGCGACAGTCAGCATCCTGTTTTTCGCTGGTTGAGCGACAAGGATCTCAATGGTTGGAACGGCCAGGCTCCGATCTGGAATTTTTCGAAATACCTGATAGATGAACAGGGTAGGCTTGCCGGAGTTTTCGAGCCATCCGTGGCCCCGGGCGCAAAAGAGATCGTTGATCTGCTGGAAGAAGCCCCGGGAAAGTAACAGAAATTTTTTCTGAATTAGGAAGATGCCATATCTTTCCAAAGTTCCAAAACCATCACTTCGGGTGCAACCCGTTCAACCAATGACTCATGTTGAATAAAACCGAGATCGAACGCTACTTCACAGCTGAGAAACAGATTGGAATCCTTTTCCTTGTCATTGGTGTATTGGCTTTTGGCGCGGCGCTTTTCTTCTTTTTCAGTAATAAGACCTCTTTTTATAAAGGGTTTTCCATCCCGGTAATACTTTTCAGCCTTGTTTTTCTGTACGCGGGGTTTTCCTTGTTCAGAAATGCTGATACGCTCAGGATCAGAAACATCTATGCCTTTGATATGAAGCCGAATGAAATAGGCGAGAAAGAGCTTCCCCGGATTCAGAAACTCTTGAAGGATCTGGCTGTTTACAGGCTTATTGAGATCGGATCATTGGTTGCAGGCGTTCTGATACTTTTGATATTCCGGTCGAAGCCAGACATGTCCGGTTATTATGGCTTTGGCGTGGCGCTGGCCATAACTGCTATTGTAGCGCACGGACTTGATTTTGTCGCAAAAAAGAATGCGCGTGATTATGCCGCTAAGGTCGAGGCTTTCGTGAAAAAGTGAAAATTCGGATAGTCTTTTTTCAAACTTAAGGTTTCATGTTGTATTTGTCAGGGTTTTACGGATGTCCGTAAAGCTTCATACTCAGGACATTTCCTTTCATCTTTTCGTGGCTGTTAATTCAGCCTTAAATTGTTATCCACAGATTGGCGTCTTTTCATAATTTCAGATAACTTGTATGACTGATCTTTGCGGTTGACGTCTTTTCCTATCTGTACCACTAACCCTAAACAAACCGAAGAAATGATGGAAGATAATGTTGTCCTTGTCAATGAGAACGATGAAGCCGTGGGTATCATGGAGAAGATGGAAGCGCATCGAAAGGCTTTACTGCACAGGGCTTTCAGTGTTTTCATCTTCAATGACAAGGGAGAAATGCTTCTGCAGAAACGTGCTTTGAATAAATATCATAGTGGCGGTTTGTGGACCAACGCATGCTGCAGCCATCCTCGTCCATCAGAAGTCGTAAAAGAAGCCGCCACCCGGCGACTTCGTGAAGAACTCGGTTTTGTCACGAGCATCACTCCAGCTTTCCAGTTCACATATCGTACCGATTTTGACAATGGACTGACGGAACATGAATATGATCATGTATTCATAGGCCATTACAATGGATTGATACATCCCAATCGGGAAGAAGTCGGAGACTATTGCTTCAAGAGCATGGAAGAAATTCGATCGAACCTCTGTTCACATTCCAATAAATATACGGAATGGTTCAAGATCGCATTCCCAAGACTCGAAGCACATCTACAGCATCAGGTATTGAGCGTGTGAGCATGCATCTGCACTGCCAATCATACCCGTCTGATTATCCTGCACACCCTGCATTATTCGTAGCTTTGCTTTATGTCAGCACCCATGGTCAGCGTCATAGGCAGCGGAATTGGTGGCTTGGCCATCGCGATACGACTGGCTGCAAAAGGCCACACCGTTGATATATTTGAAAAAAATGACGTGCCGGGCGGAAAGCTCGGACTGATTGAGCGGGAAGGTTATCGTTTTGATACAGGGCCTTCATTGTTCACCCAACCTGCGAACATCGAGGAGCTCTTTCATCTTTGCGGTGAACCCATTGGTGATTATTTCAAGTATCGAAGAGTCGATATCTCCTGCAAATATTTCTATGAAAACGGAAAGCGGTTGAACGC